>DATBDI010000164.1:0-22879 GCA_036270025.1 Candidatus Udaeobacter sp.
TGCGCGTTTTTCACACTCCACTTTTGCAGGTGCGCATTCGAGTTCACATCCTGCGTAACAAAGGTGGGCGTTGAGACGCCGAACATGTCCAGGGTGAATTTCTCTTCATCCATCAACTTCGGATCCGGCACACCCAAGAGCTTGATGCTGATGCTCATGAAGCCCACGTCGTCGATGTCTGGAGTAATGTAAGGTCCCGGTCCGGAAAAACGCACCCAACAACGGAACGTCTGTGGTTTGGCATAGATGCCATAACGAAACTGTGGCGGAAGGTTGTCGTGGATGATAAACTCGCCTCGCAAAATGCCCTGCGTTTTGGTGTTCCCGCCGCGCTCAAACCCGCCGGGTTTCCAGAGTCCTCGCATCTGCGTGGTAAAGCTCGAGATAATGGAGTGGAGATACTCTTCCTCGTTCGGTAGCAGTTTTTCCTCGGCAATCTTTAGGCCTTCGTCCTTCCGCTGCATGTTGATCAATGCTGTGACCAGGCGCGCGATTGGATCGCGAAGGGTGGCGTCGAATGCCGGGCGCAGCCACGGATCGATTCGGCGTTCCATCTGCAAAAGGAACATCGTGGTGTCGCTCACGAAGTTTAGGAACCACCAGCCAGTATTGGCTCGCGGCATTGGACGACTAACGTTCGAATTCACGGCTGACATGAATCCAAGAGTTCGACTCTGCTATTTCGAACTATCCCGAAGCCGGAAACTGGAGCGCGAAGTGGATCAGCTTCTTTTTACCCCAGTAGACCAACCCGAGGTAAATGCCGGGACTAACCTCGCGAATCTCATCGCGTATCCAATGCGCGATGAGTGAAGTCTTGGAGTAATCGAGGACGATGCACTCCTTTTGATCGAACCAGCTCTTGTCCTTGTAGACTTTGGCGACAATTGCCTTGTGTCCCAGAGGCAGGATTTTGTTCCGAAGCTCCCCTTTCTCCGGGTCGAAGACTTTTCCTTTCCATGTGAAGACATTTATAAACCAAGCAATCTCATCCGACACGTTGGTGCCGGGCGCGATGATCGCTGTTCCTTTTCCTTCCTCGCTCGGGATCTCGCCGACTGGACTTTGGGTGAACAGATCGTCGAGCTGTGTCTGCGACATTTTCAACATTTCTGGAACTGTGACTGCCATTTGTTTCCTTTCTTTTAACGCGCTAAAACGTTTTCAAATATTCGATCAGCGCGCGCTTGTCTGAATCCGATAGGTCCGTGCCGAAATAATGTCCTTTGTCTTCGACGAAGTCGGGACATTTATTCGCTGCCAGCAATTCGGGAACCGCTTTTGTTAATTCGGCTGTAGCTTCTTCCGGTGAAAGATTCATGGTGTGAATTTTAACCAGCGCCTTGACGATCTTCGCCTGCAACACGACCAATTGGCCGAGATCAGGCTCGAGATTGCCGATTAAATTAATCGGCACGCCTTTCGGGATCGGCCCGATGCTGATGTATCCGTCCTTGTCGGCTAAACGCTGGAGCGGTTTCGGCACAAACTCCTTGCGCAAATGCAGTGCGCATTCGTTTTGGGTTCGCCAGATCGAGTCTTTGTTGAGCCGCTTTTCCGGCCAAAGCAATTTTTCGATCGCATCGTTGAATGCGTCCATCCGACCCGCTATCGAAGGATCGCCAGTAAATTTTCCCAGCGTGTTGTTGTGCAATAGCGGCGCGGAACTCCACACGCTGACCAGCGACGGCACGCGGTAATAGCCGGGTGCGACATTTTTTTCTTTCGGCTTGAACTTGATCGGATGCGTCTCATCAAACGGATTGAAAAATTCGAGCTCGTCCACGGGCGAGAGTTCTTTGTACGTGAGCGAGGAAAAATTGTCCCAGACGTGACCGGCTTTGGCATTTGTTGCGAATGCACGGGCCGAATTCGTTTCGATTTTTGTCAGTGGGTAACGTTTGTCGTTTGAGAGAAAATTATTCTCCAAGAAATCGGACGCCATCACCGCTGCGCGGAACCACGCTTTTCCCTCGCCGGACTGCGGATCGACGTTCGGCGGCGGTTGTTTGCTGGAGTGACAAGCTGCACAACTTTCGGCAAAAACTTCTTTTCCGCGCGTCATGACGGCGGCATCCGTAGTGATGTAAGCCTGTCCGCCTGTCGCGTCAGCGAGATGAAATGGTTGTAATTTCTCGAAAAATTTACGGATGTTATCGACCTTTTCCTCGGTCGCGCGCCAGAAAACCGAGTGCTCTTGTGCGTAGGGAATCTCGAAAGGTTTTTGCGGCGTAAGGCCAATCAAACGGTTGTGACGTGTCAGCCAATACTCGGAAAACATACCAATATTGACATAAACACGGATGGTCGCGCCAGCGACCCCGACGGAATCGGCGCCATCTTTCAAGATGTGCGGGACGGGCCACATCTCTTCTTTTTCACCGGGCAACGCCAGAGTCCCGCCAGCCACTTTTTCGGTCGCTGCGATGCGCTCCCGCTCAGCAAGCAAAAAGATCGGGTTGATCGCATTCGGGTTGTTAATGTGATCCGTTGCGATGCGCGAGGTATCGGAAGTGCCGCGAGGCTGTGTGAGAAGCATCTCGTAAAAGAAGCCGCCTTTTTCGACGTTACAGGCGAACACTTTTCCCTCGTTGATATACTGATTGCCGATCGCTGAGGCCAAATTTTCCCAGCGCGGATTTTCCCGATCAAGTGGCGGATTACTCGGGTTGGGCGCGATGTGGCAGGAGCCGCACGCTACACCGACGCGGTACGGACGGATGAGCTTGTTGTCGTTGTAGTAAGTGGGATCGTTCATGAAACGATCGCCATTCCATTTCTTGTGCGCTTCCTCGTTGAAATCCGGATTCGGAAAAAGCCGAAAGCCGAGCACACCCGAAGGCTTCCCGTAGACTGTTCGATCGATGCCTGCCGGTTCGGGCTCCGCCTCTTCGTCGAGCCACAAGCCAAATTCGTCAGGCTTGCTCGCCGCGTGGAATCCCGGCTCGTTCACCAGGCCGAGAACTTTGAAACGTTCGTCGCGCGGAAATTTGCGGTTATCGAGCATCTTCAGCAGATCCATCAGACCGAAACTGTCCTGCGCGACGTGATTCCAAAAATGCTCGTTGCCTCCGCTCCAGAGGTTCCATGTATTGCGGCCCATGATTTCCTGTGGCGAAAGATCAATGCCGCCGTCCATCGGCTTAAAAATGTCAGCAGCGATTTGCGGGAAATCCGAGGTTGTTTTCCCGGCTGCTTTAGCTTCGTCGATTGGGTCTTTTTTTCCGCAACCGGTAAGCGCAAGCACTGCACATAGAACAACGCCGGACCCGACTCCGGTGAGACGGAGAAGAGCGGTCCTCGCTGGCAGCATTGCCTTCACCGAGCCACGATTGATACGTCCCGCACGAACCGTGTGGCAAGAAAATTTTAAGGAATCGAGCGAAAGGTCGCTGCGAATTCTCTCTCGCTAAAAGAAATCGAGCAATCGTTGAGCCACGGCAAGGAGGCCGAGCGCCGCACATGGGAAAAGCACAGCTCGAACAAACGGTTGATCAGTCAGCGGCGCGAATGCTCTGGTTTTAGGATCACGGATTTCTGCGATGAGGGTGCGTCACTCCTGTGCGCGCCGGTGCGTGACTTTGGGACATACGGCATGCAGAGGACTGCCCGCCCTACCGTTTACTCGACAAATTCCGGTTCGATTGAACCCTCGAGATAACCTCTCTGGCGCGCCTCGGTTAGAAACCTGCGTATCGCCGCGCGCCCAGTCTCGCCGTAATCGCGTGTAAATTCATTTACGTACATGCCGATGAATTTACCGGTGAGATTCGCGCTCATGCCCCGAGCGTAGGCGAGTGAGTGATGCACCGCTTCGTCGCGATGCGCCAGACCGTAATCAATGCTTTCGCGAATAATGTCGCGAAGCTGGCGGCGGACTGATCCGGGAATGTCTTTGCGCACCACGTTTCCACCAAGCGGCAATGCCAGCCCGGTTTCACCCTTCCACCATTCGCCAAGGTCGAGAATTTTCTCAAAACCCGTCTGCTCATAAGTAAGTTGTCCTTCGTGGATGAGCAGACCGGCGTCAGCGCGACCGCTTTCGACCGCGTCGAAAATTTTGTCGAACGGCACGACGACATGCCCGAAGTCTCCAAGGAAAAGCTTCAGCGCCAGGAACGCGCTGGTCATTTCGCCGGGGACGGCGATGACGTGACCGCGCAACAACTCGCGAACAGTTGAGGCAGTCGCTGAAGCGTTCAAGGGTTGAAGCGTTGAAGCGTTCGAAGATTGAGGTTGGGCGTACGGCGCCTGCTCGCGATTTATCGGAGTTGGACGTTGGACGTTGGGCGTTGAAGATTTTCTGACAACCACCGGCCCATAGCCATCACCCATGCTCGCTCCGCACGGCAGCAGCGCGTACTTGTCGGCCACGCAGGCATACGCGTGGATTGAGATCGCCGAAATGTGGAGCTCACCACGCAATGCGCGTTGGTTCAACGTTTGAATGTCTTCGATTCGATGTTCAAACCGGTATCCCCGCAGATCGATTTTGTTCTTCGCCATTGCATAAAACATGAATGCGTCATCCGGGTCGGGGGAATGGCCAAGGGTGAAGACTTGAGGGCTGTTTCTTGTCATTCGTTTTGATTATCGACTGGCATCGCTTCCATTTCTATCAGGCGAGCGTCTCATGTGAATTTCGCACGCAGTGCTTTAGGAGTGTGATGCGTCCTCGCATCGCTTTCGCATCTTGTGCGTTGCATTGATCGAGAGCATCTGTCATAGAAAATTTGTAGGCGCCAACAATGGCCGCATGCACCCCCCATTATTTCACCCCCACGCGGTACATACATCATTACGGCGGCGACACGGCATCGAAAATCTTTGTTTAATTCCGACTCGAAGCTGGATCTTTTGTGGGACGTGATTTTTGAATTCCTGTGCCAGATGACTTCTGAGGACAGCGCAGCCTGAGACTTGGGCGGCCCCGAAAAGCGGCGCGGGTACGCGCACACACTCCAAAGTCCCGCACTGCGGGACAAAACGATTAGCTAGCGCGACCTAGCCCATAATGCACAAACAGGGACAACGACGCCCTTCCGAACTGCTTCGACAAAAACAAAACAGCCGCCGCGCGGTTAGCGCGACGGCTGTTTGTTAGTTAATCCAGGAGGCGCTGGCTTCTCAAACAGCGCTCCCGATAACAGCTTTATTGATTGTCTACGACTCGTGGCGCCGGCCTGATCATTTCAATCTGGGCGCTTACTTTTTGAATTTGTGTTGCCTGGTCCTTCAACGCTGCGGTCAGCGTGTTGATCTGCGCTGCCTGCAATGCGATGACAGCAGCTTGTTTTTCAGTCGTGGTCTTCAATTCCGCCACCGTCTGCTGCTGTTTGAGCAGGTTGTTCATCGAGAGAGGCGAGCCCGCAGGCACAGTGCCGAGCTTCCCATCAGCGTTGACAACGACCGGAAGGCCACCGGTAGCAGCAGCACCGAAGATACCTTGGATGTAGCAATCGGTGATAAAGTCAAGCTCCCCGATGCGGATGTGCATACTTTCGTTACCAACGCCATCGCCAGCGCCTGCGCCGATGTAAATATTATCGCCGCCATCGATAAGGTCCGGGCCAGCCAGGTCGCCAATCACCGTGTTGAACGAGCCGCTTGTGTTGCCTGCCGCCGCGGAGTCGCCGATGGCAATGTTAGACGCGCCATCGGTGTTGCCAGCGAGCGCTTCAAATCCAAAGGCTTGATTAAACAACCCCGTGTCGTTCGAGTGCAGCGCATGCGCACCCACGGCGTTATTTGAATCGCCATCGCCATTGGCTAGGAGCGCCTCAGCGCCAACGGCCGTGTTGAAGTTCGCTTTACCGGCTCCGCTTACGTCGTTATTGGAAAGCGCGAGGTCGCCGACGGCTGTGTTCTCAGCGCCATGAAGGTTTTCAAAGAGCGCCGAATCGCCCACGGCATTGTTGCTAAAACCATCGGTGTTATTAAAGAGCGCAAACGCGCCGAAACCACTATTGAAGCTGCCGCTGTCGTTGAACACTAGCGCATCCGACCCGGTGCCCGTGTTCCGGTCGCCCGTGGTGTTGAGCAAAAGTGCCGCAGCACCAGTTGCTGTATTGGAATCCCCGCCGCTATTCAGGACCAGCGTTCCAGCACCGAGCCCGGTGTTGAAATTGGAGGCCCCTGCGAAGAAGAGCGAAAACCAGCCAACCCCCGTGTTTCCAGCGCCGGTGGTCAGGTTTTTAAGCGCATTGCATCCTTCCGCCGTGGTGAAACCGGGGTAGCATCCGTCCGGCGTCGGCGACGGAAGAGCGTTTGGGGCTGCCTGGGTTTGCGGTAAAAACGCAAAACAGACCAGAACGAGCGGGACTAACTTTCTAAGCTGATTCAGTGAATACATGAGTGTTTTTTTTTCCTCTTTTTCCCCGGTCCATGTTTGATTTGGTTTTACTGTTCACTGGGCTCCCAACAGACAAAGAATCTACCGGGTAAAAATCCTTTGCCTGTTTTGGAACCGTCCGCGTTCTACTGGATTTCAGCCTTTAGTGTCAATACTTTTTTTGAGAATTCTTTGGCGCGCTGAGGCGGGTATTGACCCGCACGAGCCGCTGAACGCGGCAAAAATCGCACCTTGCAGCTCCGGCGCAGCGAGGCCAAGACGGCGTTCGCGCGGCAGAGCGGCTGGCGCAACCCTTTCGAAAGAGTTGCGCCAGCCAGAACACTAGTGTGGAAAGTTTATCGGTTCTCCACGACCTGAGGCGCCGGCTTGATCATTTCAAGTTGGGCGCTCACTTTTTGAATCTGCGCGGCCTGAGCCTGCACGGTTGATGTCAGCCACTTAATTTGCGCATCCTGAGAGGCGATATGGGCCTGCTGTTTCTCCATCATGCGATGCTCTTTGATGAACTCGTTGAGCAACATGGCGTTCACAGCTTCGTAACGCACCGTGTAGGGTTTGCCATCGGGACCGGTAACCACCAGGTCCGGATTCACTTTCGCTACTTCCTCGGCCACCAATCCAAACTGCGGCACTCCGCTGGCGTCGATATCCTTCTTGTAACGGAAGGTGACCGGCTGGAGCGCGAGGATCGATTCGCTGGCTTTATCCATCGGCTTGATGTCGTCCTTGAACCGCGCCGAAGACACCAAAGTGCCGAGTTTGCCATTTGGATTAACGTAAACCGGAACGCCAGGCGTAGTAGTCTCACCGAAAATACCGGCGACATACGCCGCCCCAATGTGTTTCACGTCACCGATGCGGATGGTTCCATCCTCGGTAACCACACCGTCCCCGGCAGTTGCGCCAATGTAAATATTGTCGCTCCCGCCGATAAGATCAGGGGCCACCAAGTCACCGATCATGGTGTTAAAGTCGCCGGTCGTATTCCCCGCCATGGCTGTGTCGCCGATGCCTATGTTTGCCGAGCCATCACCGTTGTCACGCAGCGCCTCAAACCCCATCGCTTGGTTAAATAAGCCGGTGGTGTTCCCAAAAAGCGCGTGAGAGCCCACGGCGTTATTTGAGTCACCATTGGTGTTATTGAACAGCGCCTCGGCGCCAACGGCCGTGTTGAAGTTCGCCGCCCCGTCGCCGGTAACGTCGTTATTTGCCAGCGCCAGATCGCCGACCGCCGTGTTCTCAGCGCCGTGAAGGTTTTCGAACAGGGCGGACTCGCCCACTGCGTTGTTGCTGAATCCGTCGTCGTTGTTGAACAAGGCAAAGGAACCGAAACCATTGTTGAAAACGCCGGTACCGTTGAAGAGAAGCGCATGGCTCCCATTAGCCGTGTTTCGAAGGCCGACGCTGTTGAGCAATAACGCTCCCGCGCCAGTTGCAGTGTTCTCAAGCGAGAGGTTTAATGCCAGGGTCCCAGCACCGACGCCGGTATTGAAGCTGCCCGCTGTGAGAGTCGCTAATGACTCCCAACCCAGCGCTGTGTTGAATGAGCCGCTGGTAAGGTCAAAAAGGGCGTGGTGCCCCTCTGCCGTGTTACCGTTTCCGTAGTCTCCATCAGGCGGCGGAGTAACTGCCGGAGCTTCAATTGCTCCTTTTAGTTGCGGCAATAACGCAAAGCACACCAGGAGAACCAGGAATAACTTTCTAACTTCAAGTACTGTATGCATTGAATGTGTTCTTTCTCTATCCCGGTGGGTGTTGTCTAATTTCGGGGTCCACGGGGTTCCGAACAGAGAAGAAATCTACCGGGCGAAAATTCTCTTCTATTTGGAACCATCTGCGTGGATACCAGACTCAGGCTTCCGATGTCAACGCTTTTTTGAGGTGAGGGATTGCTGTTTGCCTTGGTGGTGCTGTTCCGTTAGCCTCAGGCGCATGGCACGGTCCGGTCTGGGCAAAGGTCTTGGCGCGCTGATAGGTCCGCCTGCCGTTGCAGCGACGAGCGATGCAGCAGAGTCAGGCGAGCGAGTGCATCAGATTAGTCTGGGAAGCATTGTTCCAAGCACGTTGCAGCCGCGGAAGGATTTCGAGCGCGAAGCGCTGCAGGAGCTGAGCGATTCAATTCGGCAACACGGCATCATTCAACCTCTCATTGTTCGCCAGGTGGGCGCTCGATTTGAACTTATCGCCGGCGAACGGCGGTGGCGCGCCGCGCAGGAGCTGGGCCTTGCGACAGTTCCCGCCATAGTCCGCACTGCCAGTGACCTGCAGGTGCTCGAGCTGTCGTTGATTGAAAATCTGCAGCGCGCCGACCTAAATCCCATCGAAGAGGCCCAGGGTTACGCCAGGTTAGCTAATGAATTTGGAATGCGTCAGGAAGACGTCGCGGTCAAGGTGGGCCGTAGCCGTGCAGCAGTGGCAAACGCACTGCGGCTTCTGGATCTCCATCCGCAGGTGCAAGTCTGGTTAGCTCAAAATTTGCTTTCCGTGGGGCATGCAAAAGTCTTGCTGGCGTTAAAACAAACCGAGGAACAACTTCTGTGTGCCGAGACGGTCTTGCGGCGCAACGCGACGGTGCGCTACACGGAGCGACTGGTCGCGCGACAGCTCGGGATTGTCCGCGGTCGGCGACGGTCCCGACGAGCGACGGCGGATGTAAATACCACTGCGACGGCAGTAGAAGATCTACAGAACCGCTTGCAACAACATCTGGCGACGCACGTCACCATTCATCACGGAGACAGACGCGGCCGCATTGAAATCGAGTACTACGGCTCGGATGATCTTCAGCGGGTCGTCACTGCGTTGGGGCTGCCGCCGGCCGAGACGTGAGCTGAGCGTGGCGTGAAATGATCAGGCAAAACGCTCAACGTCCAACTTCCAACACCCAACACCCAACTGTCTGAACTGAAACATTGAGCGTTGAGCGTTCGGCGTTGAGCGTTAGAACCCCATTTTTTGTAATGAATAGTGGAAGAGCGATTGTATTCGGAGCACTGATTCCATTTTTCATTTTGGCTGCATCACCGACAAAGGCGGATCGTCCAAAAATGTGGGAAGAATTCTCCGGCGAGAAAGCGTTTGCGCAGGTTCAGCGACTCGTCGATTTCGGGCCGCGTCCTGCGGGGTCCGACGCCTTGGAAAAAAGCCGGCAGTACATTGAGGAGCAACTTCGTCACTCGGGTTGGAAAGTGACGCGTCAAACATTCAGTGACAACACGCCACGCGGCAAAATTCAGTTCGTCAATTTGATCGCCCAATTTTCCGATGAAAGTAGTGCAGCATCTCCTCAAGGAGGGCCGATCTCCCGGTCCGCCACGGCAGCTGGAAAGCCGCCGCTTCGGTCTTCGTCGCCGTCGTTTTTGTTGTGCTCGCATTACGACACCAAGGCGTTCGACACGATTCAGTTCGTTGGAGCGAACGACGGCGGTTCCAGTACGGGACTGCTCTTGGAGCTGGCGCGTGTACTCGGAAACTATCCCAACCTGGCGCGCAAAATTGAGCTGGTGTTTTTCGACGGCGAAGAAGCCTGCGAACAGTTTTCTGACACCGACGGTTTGTACGGAAGTCGCTATTTTGCCAGGGAGCTTCAAAAAGACGGCGCGAAAGGATTTCGCGGTGGCATTTTGTTTGACATGGTTGGGGACCGTTCTCTGAACATTACGCTACCTGCAGATTCACCCGCCGATATGGCGCGCGACATATTTGCCGCAGCTGAAACGCTGAAATTGCGAACTTATTTTAGCTATTTTGACCGTGAACTGATCGACGATCACGTTCCGCTAAACGCAATCGGCATTCCCACCATCGATATCATCGATTTTGATTTTCCGCCGTGGCACACGGCAGGCGACACAATGGACAAGATCAGCGCGCAGAGCCTCCAGATTGTAGGCGCAGTGGCGTTGTATTACCTAACGGAATTCGCGTTAAAGTGATGTTAATGACGAATCCCGAATGACGATGAATGCCGAAGCTCGAATCGCGAAGCATAAAGCAGCGCTGACATTCTGAGGAGCTTGGAATCAACACCTTGAGCAACACTTTGGACTTCGTCATTTGTCATTGATTCGACATTCAACATTCGTGCTTCGTCATTTTGTCACATTTCGCCATTGCCTGTCGCCGGTTTTCCCAGCAATCTGATGGTGAAACCACCGCCCGCAATGGAGCGCTCCGCATCAACATCCCGGCCAGCAGAGAAAAATGTTGGCGTGATCGGTCTTGGGATCATTGGTCGCGGGATTGCGGCGCATCTTCGCCGCACTGGTTATTCGGTGTTTGTCTGGAACCGGTCCCCGCGTGCTGTTCCCAATTTTGTGGGTTCACCCGGCGAACTGGCGGAGGTTTGCAATTACATCCAAATCTTTGTCTCCGACGACCAAGCACTGCTGCAGACCATCGAACAATTAAGCGAACACCTTGCGCCGAGGCACATGATCCTTGCGCATTCCACGGTCGCTCCGGATTCGATGCGTGCGGCTGCGCAAATAGTCGAACGTCGTCGCGCCCGTTTTGTCGAGGCGTCATTTACGGGCAGCAGGCCCGCGGCTGAAAAGGGCGAATTAATCTATTACGTCGGAGGAACGGATTCAGCATTGCGTGAAGCTCGTCCAATTCTTCAGGCAAGCAGCAAAGAGATTGTTGAGATTGGAGCTGTCGGCGACGCGAGCGCGGTCAAGATTGCAACCAACATGATCACTGCCGCGAGTGTTCAAGCTGCGGCGGAGGCGCTCGGGTTAGTCCGCGCGCTCGGCTTGCCGGTCGAAAAATTTATCGAGGCGATGCGTCCGAATGCCAGCTATTCGGGGACGCTTGCAATGAAAGTGCCGAAAATGATCAGCCGTGATTTTGACCCGCAATTCTCCGTCAAACACATGCTGAAGGACATGCAGCTAGCCTGTCACATTGCTTTGTCGCATTACCTCGATCTCGGAGTGACCGCGGCGGCGCGCGACCAATTGCTCGAACAAACGCAATGGGGTCACGGCGATGACGATTATTCCGTCGTCGCACGCAAATATCTACAGGACTCCGCGCCAGAATCGTACGAAGAGCGACAAGGGGGTGGCGAGGAAGAACAACAGGCCCAGGAGAACAAAAAGATCATTAGTTCGCCACAGTCGAAGGCGGAAAACATGTCGCCCGACGCTGCGGCCGTGGACACTTCGGAGCAGCCGTTGCTCAGGCTTGCCGAAGCAAGCGCGGCCACAGCTCCGATTACACCACCATTGCGCCGGGGATTGCTAAAACAATTGCTGAGCCGGTTGTCACCGAGACAGGAATGACGCAGCCCGTGCAGCACGCGCGAGGCTGCTTCCTTGATGTGTCCGCGCGCACAAAGCTTCGTGTGACCGGCTCAGATCGGTTTCGCTTTCTCAACGGCCAAATCACGAACGATCCGCGCAAGGCAAGTGAAACAGTTGCGCTTGAGGCATGCCTCCTGAACGCAAAGGGCAAAATCGACGCGCACATTTTTGTTCACGCGCGCGGCGAAGCCTTTTTGCTCGATGCCGATCCGGATGTTCGAGAAACACTTCGCGCAAGGTTGGAGCGCTATGTCATTGCCGACGACGTTGAGATCGAGGACGTGACGGAGCAATTTTCGGTGTTTCATGTGCTGTCGTCGCAAAAGCCCAATGCCGCGAACGGCGGGATCGTGTCGGTGCGCCGATTCACTGAACCGGGATGGGACATCTGGAGCGACACAGCGAATCGCGATGCCGTGCGACAACAACTCTCCTCGACATATGCGTTTGTCGATTCCGACGCCGCGGAAGTGATGCGAATTGAGCAGGGAATTCCGCGCTGGGGTCGCGAACTAACCCAAGAGATCATCCCAATCGAAGCCAATCTGGAAGAACGCACGATCGACTACGAAAAGGGTTGTTATATCGGCCAGGAAGTGATCTCCCGAATGAAAATGTCGGGACAAACGAACAAGCGATTGTGCGGATTGATTTCGCTGAACGACGTTCGGCTTGAGGCGGGAATGAAGCTCGCCGCTCCTTCGCCGGATCAAAAAGAGGCCGGCTGGATCACTAGCGCGACGCGCATTGAACGCCTAGGGAAGGAAATCGCGCTGGGATACGTGAAGCGCGGCTTCAACACCTCTGGTACGAAATTGAATGCGCTAGCGCCGAATGAGACCGGAACAATTCCGCTCGAAGTGGTCCCGCTCCCGTTCATCGGAGCAGGAAAATTGTAGGGCAACCGCTCCGGTTGCCGCTTCCATTTGGCAGGCGATGCGCCTGCCCTACAATTTTTCCGAAGCTTACAGTTGGCGCAGCCACTCTCGCGCCAGTGAAATGTCAGCGGGCGTTAACGCGTGCCCGCCATTGAGAAATCGGATAGCGACATCCGCGCCGGCAGTTCTCAGAAGCTCGACGAGGCGTTTCGTCTCTGACGCTGGAATGATCGGGTCATGATTGCCGGCGCTGATCCAAACACGAACATTCGCCAGGTCGGGTGGTTTGTCCGGTTCGAGCGGCACCATCGCGCGAAACAAAATTGCGCCGGCGAAAGTTTGCGGGCGCAGCAGCAACACGCTCGCCGCGATGTTCGCGCCATTTGAGTAACCAACCGCGATCAGGTTCTTCACATCGAAGCCGTAGCGATTTGCCGCAGCCGCAACAAAATCGGCGAGCTCGTGCGTGCGCTTCCGCAAATCTTCCAAATCGAACACGCCTTCAGCCAGCCGCCGAAAAAATCGGGGCATGCCGTTCTCCAAAACTTTTCCGCGCGGGCTCAGCAACGCCGCGTCGGGGTCGAGCTCGCGTCCGAGGGGGATGAGATCGCGTTCATTGCCGCCGGTGCCGTGCAAAAGAAGCAGGATGCGCTTTGAACTTCCGGGAACGAATTCATGGATGAAATCGGGCGTCATTATTTTTTAGGAACGACGACCGGCGGCAACACCGCTTCAATTTGTGAACGTGCCGGCTCCAGCCATGGGGGCAGCCGCAATTTTTCGCCGAGATGATTCAAATCTTCATCGAACGTGAAGCCTGGCGGGTCAGTCGCGATCTCGAAAAGAATGCCGCCCGGTTCGCGGAAGTAAATTGAGTGAAAATAAATGCGATCGATTACCGGCGTGACGTTGTAGCCGAGTTCGACCAGGTGCTCGCGCCATTGACGCTGCTCTTCGTCAGTGCGCGCGCGAAATGCAATGTGATGAACGGAACCGGCTGCAACGTGGCCGGGATGCGCGTCCGGCATGCACAGCAGATCGATCGAATGGCCAGGCGCTGTGTCGTCATTCAATGCGAAACGGAAACGATTGCCGGATTGGCCGACGAACCGGTAACCAAAAGTTTCCGTCAGCAGTTTCGCGGTGCGTTCATATCCTTCCAGTGCTGCAGAGACGCCGTGGAACCCGCGGAGAGAATGTTCTGTGGGCACTGAACTGTTGTCCCACTGCTCGACAGAGGCGGCCGGCGCAGCAGACTCCAGCAGTTCAACGACAAGCCCGTCGGGATCAACCAGGCGAATGGCTTCCTCGCCGAAACGCGCAGCAATTTTTTCGGCGAGCACCTGTTGCCGCTGGAACCGGTCCACCCAATACCCGATCGAGTTTTGTGGAATCGCGAACGCAACCGCGTCGACCTGGCCTGTGCCGCGAATTCCTCTGCGCGCACCCGGCCACGCGAAAAACGTCAGGATTGTGCCCGGTGTCCCACGCGTATCGCCAAAGTAGAAGTGATACGAGCCGGGATCGTCGAAATTGACGGTTCGTTTGACAAACCGAAGGCCGAGCACGCCCGCGTAGAAATCGATGTTGCCCTGCGGATCACTCGCAATGGCGGTGACATGATGAAGTCCGGGAATTTTCGCGTTCATTTTCTCGACTGCGATTCGCTGTAATGAAGCAGGTTCATCACGTCATTAGACCCCGGCCAGTCGAAAATATCCAGAGATGTCTCGACTTGGCGCTGTCCTAATTTGGGACAGCGCCCTCGACTTCGCTCGGCATGAGATTTAGGCGCGATTGCGCGGCTACCGAGCGACCCCGATCGAGAGTGCCGGCTAGTTCGACGCCTTTCGTCAAAAAATTTGCGCATCAATCTCGATGTATGGGCTTGACGCTTTCACGAAGTTTTGACGTGATCAATTGTCACCAAAGTACCGACGATTTCTGGATCGACATGAAATACGAAAATTATTTTGCCCTGTCGCGGTCGATTTATAGAATCCACGTAGCCGCGGCCGACCGATTCCACCTTAACCTTTTGCAGCGTCTGAACGAGCTACATCCTGATCACAGTTTTGTTTTGTTGCCCGCGTGGCGAATCACGTGTGGGTCCGCGACGGGAATGCGCTAGCCATGGCCAATTTCTTTCCACGCTGGACAAATTGGCTGCCGCTCAAGCTTTTCATCTGCCTGGTCGTGTTGGCCTGCGGATTGACTGGCGCGACGTGGTACTACGGCACGCCCAAATACACCAAGGTTGGCTATCAACCGATCCAGCCGGTGCCGTTTCCCCATGACATCCACGTCACGCAACTCGGAATGGATTGCAGGTACTGCCATAGCTTCGTTGAGGTGGCGGCGCATTCCAATGTGCCGAACACGCAAGTCTGCATGAACTGCCATACACAGGTGGAAAAAGACAATCCGAAGCTTGAGCCGGTGCGTCAAAGCTGGAAGAGCGGTGAACCTGTCGAATGGGTGTGGATCTATCGCACGGTTGATTACGTTTATTACAATCACGCGGCGCACGTGAACCGCGGCATCAGTTGTTTCAGTTGCCACGGCCCAGTCAATCATATGTCGACCGTGTATCTGGCCAAGCCGCACAGCATGGCTTGGTGTCTTGATTGCCATCGGCACCCCGAGAATTACCTGCGCCCGCAGGATGAAGTTTTCAATCTCGATTGGAAACCGGAAGACGTGAAACCGGCTGAGTTCATGTCGAAGTACGGACAGCCACACGATGCAGGTGAAGATCTTTCAAAGAAGAAACAACTAACTCAAACCGAGATCGGCGAGACGTTGAAGCAGCGTTGGAACATTAATCCGCCGACCAACTGCCAGGGGTGCCACCGATGAGCATGGAACCATCCACTGGCAAACATTATTGGCGCAGCCTCAACGAGCTGAACCAAACACCTGAATTTCGCCAGTGGTTGGAACGCGAATTTCCTCCGGGCGCATCTGAGCTGAACGGCGATGAATGGTCGCGACGCGATTTCGTGAAATTGATGGGGGCGTCGATGGCGCTTGCCGGCGTTGGCCTGACGAGTTGCCGTCGTCCGGAATTGCATCTTGTCCCGTTCACGAAAAGCGCGGAGTGGACGATTCCCGGGAAGTTTCTGTACTACGCGACAGCGATGCCTCGTCGCAACGGCGCGATCCCATTGATCGCTACGACGGTAGACGGCCGGCCGATCAAACTGGAAGGCAATCCGTTACATCCCGCCAGCGGCGGCGCGACAGACACATTCGTTCAGGCGTCATTGCTTGATCTGTACGATCCGACGCGTTCGCAGCGATTCGTTCACAAAGGCAAAACGAGCAACCGCGCAGACTTTGACGCTTACATCAGAGGGTTCCGTAATGGGGTTACGACTCAACAAGGCGACGGAGTTGCATTCCTGGTTGGTGAAACACATTCGCCCACGCGCGAACGATTGCGCACCGACCTCGAAAAAATGTTTCCGAGCATGCGCTGGTGTGTTTACGAGCCGCTCCTGAGTCAGCAACATGCGGCCGCGGCACAGGGAGCATTCGGACCCGGCGCGCGACTGATTCCGAAGCTGGATCGCGCAGACGTAATTCTCGCTTTGGACAGCGATTTTCTCGATTGCGGCCAGGGCGATTTCGAGTCGGTGCGCGCATTCACGTCGCGCCGAAGAGTGAAATCGGCGGCAGACAGCATGAATCGGCTGTACGTCGTCGAGAGCTGCTTCACCCTCACTGGCGCAATGGCGGACCACCGGCTCCGTTGTCCCGCGAGCCAGATTGCAGCGTTCGCTTACGCGCTTGCGAACAAAATTCTCGGCGGAACAAATGACGCGGCACTGGGAGGACTTGTTGGCAGTCTCCAAGCTCCGGGAGGCGGAGCAACCTTCGACGAGCGATGGCTTACCGAGGCCGCGAATGATCTGATGGCGAAAGCGGGCGCGAGCCTGGTGCTCACGGGTCCGAATCAGCCGGCCGGCGTTCAATTGCTTGTTCATGCAATTAACGCTGCGTTGAAAAATATCGGACAGACGTTGGTCGTCCGACAGATTCCGCAGAACCCGCGCACGATCGACATTTCGCAGCTTGCCTCCGACATAAACGACGGGCGCATCAAGCAACTTTTCATCCTCGACGGCGATCCGGTTTACAACGCACAACGCGGCCTGGTGCAGGATCAAAAAACAAAGCTGCCGCTCGACTGGGCTGATTTGCAAAAGAAAGTGCCGGAGGTTGTGCGGCTCGGCTATCATGAGGACGCAACGTCAGCGCTGAGCGCGTGGCACATTCCGCTCGCGCATTATTTGGAGTCCTGGGGGGACGCGCTCACGTCCGGCGGCGATTACCTCTCGATTCAACCGATGATCCTCCCGCTTTTCGGCGGGGTTTCGGAAATCGAGCTGCTCAACGCGTTGCTCGGGCGTCCCAAAGCCGAAGGTCCCGAGCTCGTGCAGGAAACCTTTCGCGCTACAAATCCGCCTGGGGAATTCGAAACGGTGTGGTCGCGTTTTCTTCGTGACGGTTTCGCGTCGCACGTGCAGCTGCAGGACCAGAGCGCCTCGTTCAACGCAAACGCAGTTGGGCCGCAGGTTCAAAGTTCCTGGACTCTTCCGCCGGCACCAACGCCAGAGTCGCCGGAAGTTGTCCTCACAGCGAGTTATTCAATGGACGACGGCCGTTACGCCAACAACGGCTGGCTTCAGGAGTTGCCGGACCCAATCACCAAACTGACGTGGGACAACGCAGCGGCAATCAGTCCTGCATACGCAAAACACCTCGGTGTGCTCACGGGCGACCTGCTGCAAATCACAATCAGCGAGAAGAGCGCGGGTGGACAGCCAGTTAAACGCGAGCTTGTTATCGCAGCCGCCGTGTCGCCGGGCCAGGCCGATAATTCGATCTCAATCCCGCTCGGTTACGCGCGGAAGATGCCGCAATTCTACGAACTGCCGTACGCGGGCGGCGCGCTAAAGAGACGGCCGGCCATCACCGAACAAGGCGGCTTCAATGGCTATTTCCTGCGCACCGCTGCCAGTCCTTATTTTGCCGTGACAGGGGGGCAGGGGATCGAAAACGTGCAAGTGAAGAAAGTAGGCCGCACGTATCCATTTTCTATCACGCAGGAACACTTCAGCATCGAAGGTCGCGGGCTTGTGCGTGAAGCAACCTTGGAAGGCTACCGCGCCAACAATGAGTTCGCGAAAAAAGTTCCTGGCGAAGAAGAATTGCCGCATCCGCCGCCCAGCATTTACACGCATCCGCCGCTCACTGCGCCGCAGCAGTGGGGGATGAGCATCGATCTTAATGTGTGCACGGGGTGCCAGGCATGCGTCGTCGCCTGTCAGGCGGAGAATAACATTCCGGTCGTTGGAAAACTGCAAGTCTCGCACGGCCGCATCATGCACTGGCTGCGCATCGACCGGTATTACGCGAGCAGCAAACCATTCAACCAGGACAACGGCGACTGGCCGGAGCATCCCGAGATGGTATTTCAGCCGATGCCGTGCCAGCACTGCGAGAACGCACCGTGTGAAACAGTTTGCCCAGTGAACGCAACAGTGCACAGCGAGGATGGCCTCAACGTCATGGCTTACAATCGCTGCGTCGGCACCCGCTTTTGCTCGAACAACTGCCCATATAAGGTCCGGCGATTTAATTATTTCGATTACAATCAGCGACCGGTCGGCAAGAGAAACATCGCGGGCGCTTTCAACATTTACGAAGAGTATTTCGCGCCATTAACGACCAAGGGCGCGCCGGACACGATGAAGATGCAGAAGAACCCAAACGTCACGGTGCGGATGCGCGGCGTCATGGAGAAATGCACCTTCTGCGTGCAACGCATCGAAGAAGCAAAGATCGCCGCGCATGCGCGTGCTGGCGCGAGCAGCAAAAATCTTCTCATCCCGCGCGATTCGTTCACCACTGCGTGCGCGCAGGCCTGTCCGACGGAAGCGATCATCTTTGGCGATATCAAAGATCCGAAGAGTCACGTTTCAAAAATGAAACGGCAGGACCGCGATTACCGAATCCTCGAATCTTTGAACACTGTCCCGCGAGTCAGTTATCTCGCGCGCATTCGCAATCCAAATCCGAAAATGCCGGACGCGAAGAACATCGGAGTCGCAAGCATGGAGGAGACAAAAACGGGAGGGGTGGAGACCGAATGACGAACTCGCTTTTCTTCGCATGTCATCCTGAGCGAAGCGAAGGACCCCACACAGGCTGGCCGGCGCACACACACTTTGATCGCGTGATTAATCAGTTGGTGGGAGGTCCCTCGCCGTCTGCGCGACTCGGGATGACCGCGTACTAACTGTTATGGACGGAGCACCCGCAGCACCACCAGAAACGGTTCAAGAGGCAGAGCAGCGGATTACGCACGTTCCGCTGGTTTTAAACCGCCGCAATTTTAATTGGCTGACCGAGCGCATTTCCGAAGTAGTGGAACAACCCGCGCCGCGCTGGTGGTGGGTGGCTTTCACCATTACTGCAAGCGCCGCGACCTTCGGACTTTTTTGCATTGGCTATCAGATTTCTACCGGTGTCGGCACATGGGGAAATCAGATCCCGGTGGGCTGGGCGTGGGACATTACCAATTTCGTCTTCTGGATCGGCATCGGACACGCCGGCACGCTGATTTCAGCGATCTTGTACTTGCTCCGCCAAAAATGGCGTACCTCGATCAATCGTTCCGCGGAAGCGATGACACTCTTTGCGGTGATTTGCGCCGCAATTTTCCCCGGTATCCACGTCGGCCGGTTCTGGATGGCGTGGTACATGGCACCGATACCAAACAACTGGGGGATCTGGCAAAATTTCCGCAGCGCGTTGATGTGGGACGTGTTTGCGGTTTCGACCTATTTCACGGTCTCGGTTTTGTTTTGGTACACTGGGCTGGTTCCGGATTTGGCGACTCTGCGCGACCGCGCGGTCACAAAGGTCAGGAAATTTCTTTTTGGAGTCTTCGCTCTTGGCTGGCGCGGTGCGAATCGAAGCTGGCGCCATTATGAAATGGCGTATCTGCTCCTGGCAGGTCTTTCGACACCGCTGGTTCTCTCAGTGCACAGTGTCGTATCGTTCGACTTCGCCACGACAGTCATTCCGACCTGGCACACGACAATCTTCCCGCCGTACTTCGTTGCAGGCGCAATTTTCGGCGGTTTTGCCATGGTGCTGACGCTGCTGTTGCCCGCTCGTGCCATCTTCAAATTGCAGGATGTCATTACGCCTCAGCACATCGACAAGATGGCGAAAATCATTTTGTTGACGGGCTCATTCGTCGGTTACGCGTACTCGATGGAATTTTTCATCGCATGGTACAGCGGCAATGAGTACGAGCGATTTGCCTTTTGGAATCGAATCTTTGGCCCGTACTGGTGGTACTGGTGGTTCGGCATGCTCTTTTGCAACGTGCTTTCGCCGCAACTGTTTTGGTTCCGATGGTGCCGGCGCCACGTGCTGGTCGTCTTCTTTGTGTGCATGTGCGTGAACGCAGGCATGTGGTTTGAACGATTCATCATTATTGCCGGCGGCTTGGCCCGCGATTTCCTGCCGTCGTCCTGGAGAGTTTATCATCCGACGTGGGTAGACATCTGGACGTACATCGGCACGCTGGGGATTTTCACTTCGCTGTTTCTACTGTTCATCCGCTTCCTGCCGATGATCGCAATGTCTGAAGTGAAGACCGCGATACCCGAGGCGGACCCGCATTACGATCTGCCTCCGCATTCAGTGCCTTCTGCAGGAAAGGAGCGCACACGATGAGCACGTTCCGCTGTTTCTGTAGCCGCGTCTCTGTGAGACGCGTGATCTGCGTGAGCCAAACACTTTGGGGCTGCGCCTCGCACAGCGAGGCGGCTACGGAAATCCTCCTCCGAAAGGAGCGCACACGATGATCAAGACGCCGTACGGTCACAGGGTTTACGCGATGGGGGCGGAGTACCCGAGTGCTGCTGCGCTTTATGAAGCAGCGAAGCGCGTCCGCGATGCCGGCTTCCGCCGCTGGGACGTCTATTCGCCGTTTCCGATTCACGGAATGGATGAGGCAATGGGACTCGGAAAATCGTGGTTGAGCGGCTGGGTGTTGTTTGGCGGAATTACAGGATTTCTCACCGCTGCGGTCGTCGAGTTTGGTCCGTCATCGATTCTTTATCCCCTCGATGTGAACGGAAAACCGACAAACTTTTTCACGGTTCCCGCATTTTTCCCGATCATGTTCGAAATGACGGTGCTTTTTGCCGCATTCACTGCATTTTTTGCATGGCAGGTGATGAACCGCCTACCTCGTTGGAATCACCCGCTGTTCAACTGGGACCGCTTTAGCCGGGTGACCAACGATGGATTTTTCCTCGCTATCGAAGCGCGGGATCCGCGCTTTACCGAAAATTCCGTGCGCGAATTGCTGGAGCAAACCGGTGGCCAGCACATCACCATCGTCCACGAGGATTAACCATGTTTCGCGGATTTTTGGTGATCTTTCTTCTGTGCGTGATCGCGACCGTCGCGGTGCTCGGGTTTCGCGGCCGGGCCAGCACGGCGCCGCCGTTCGAGGTTTTTCCAGACATGGTGCGGCAGATGAAAGTGCGCGCTCAAGCGCCGTTGAATTTTTTCGCGGACGGACGTGGTCCGCGTTTGCCAGTTGCCGGCACAGTTCCGATTGGCTACGAAATGCCGAAGCCGCGCAGCGACGCGACTCAGGAAACCGATGTTGGTCCCTGGACGCATCCGCGCGCAGGTTTCAGTGTCGGGACCGATTACTACAACACCGGCAAGATGCGCGATCGGTGGGGCACAGGCATTCCGCTTCAGGTGACGCCCGAGTTGATGGAGCGCGGCCAGCAGCGCTTCAACATTACCTGCGCGATGTGTCATGGCGCCGCAGCCATGGGCAATGGCATCGTCAAGCAACACGGCCTCGCCACGGTTGTTTCGCTTCAGGATGAACGCATTCGCAAGATGTCTGATGGCGAAATTTTCAACACGATCACGAACGGGAAGAACACAATGATGGCATACGGGCCTACAATCATTGTGCCGGACCGCTGGGCGATCATTGCATACCTGCGCGCTCTGCAGCGCAGTCAGAACGGCGCGATTACGGATGTTCCTGAGGACCAGCGCGCGCAGCTTGATAAACCGGCCTCACCGCCGCCGGCTACAAAGAAATGAGCGAACGTTTACAGACTGTACCGACACCGGAAGGCGAGTATTTCGAGAGCAGCCGTTTTTCGGGCCTCTCGTTCGTGCTCGGGATAACCGCAGTCGTCGCCCTCGTACTTTGTCTCATCGGCGCGATCGTCAATCCGCATCAATTCAGTTATTCCTGGCTTTTTGCATTTGCGTTTTTCTTCACGCTCTGCGCCGGCTGCTTTTTTTGGACGATCGTGCATCATGCGACCGACGCCGACTGGAGCGTGGTGGTCCGGCGCCAGCTCGAAAATATTGCGGCGCTGCTAACGGTGCTGGCGGTGCTGTTCGTGCCGATTCTCCTGCTACGGCACCATCTCTATGCATGGATGAATATTCCGCCCGGAGCGGAAGCGGCACTCGACTCGAAGCGCGCCTATCTCAATTGGCCTTTCTTTTTGGTGCGCACGGTAGTGTTCCTCGGTTTCTTTCTTCTGGCCGCGCTTGCATTGCGAAGACTTTCAGTGCGGCAGGACAGCGACGGCAATCCGTGGTTCACAATCCGAATGCGCAGAGTCGCCTTCATTAGTCTGCCGATGTTTGCGCTGTGTCTGACTTTCGGCGCGTGCGATTGGCTGATGAGCCTGAACTACCGCTGGTTCTCAACCATGTTCGGCGTCTACATCTTCGCGGGCACTGCGGGCAGTTCGATGGCGCTGCTGGTTCTGGTGATCACAGCTTTGCGGCAAGCCGGCTACCTAAGGGGCGTTGTGACCGTAGAGCATTATCACATCATGGGAAAATGGATGTTGGCCTTCTGCGTTTTCTGGGCCTACATCGGCTTCGGCCAATACATGCTCATCTGGTATGCGAACATGCCGGAAGAGACTCAATTTTTCATTGCGCGAAATACTCAGTCCTGGTGGGCGCTGAGTATGCTTCTGGTGATCGGCCGGTTTTTCATACTCTTCCCGGTCTTGCTGATGCGCTCGATCAAAAAACATCCACGCCAGCTTTCCATTGTCGCCGGATGGACGCTGTGCATGCAAATGCTCGACATCTACATCGTTGTGCTGCCCTCACTGCACGGCACCGGGTTCCATCCGAGCATTTGGGATTTGCTTTCGCTCATAGCCATCGGCGCGACGCTCGCATTCGCTTATTTGCGACTCGTCCCCAGGACTTCGCTGTTTCCGGTTCGCGATCCGCGCCTAATCGAATCG
>DATBDI010000165.1:0-3408 GCA_036270025.1 Candidatus Udaeobacter sp.
CATCTTGCTATACGTCGAGGTTCCGCACGTTGAGCGCGTTGTCTTCGATGAATTGCCGGCGCGGCTCGACGACATCGCCCATCAGAATCGTGAACATTTTGTCGGCGTCGACGGCGTTGTCTTCGTTCAAGTCCACCTTTAGCAGCTTGCGTTTCGCAGGATTCATTGTGGTCTCAAACAACTCCTTGGCGTTCATTTCACCGAGGCCTTTGAAACGCTTGATCTGCACGCCACGACGGCCAATCTCCAGAATCTTTTGCAGAATTTCAGGAATCGAGAACAGCGGATGCGAGACCGTTTTCTCACCTTCTCCTTCGATCAACTCGAAAATCGGCCGGTCGCTGGCCGCGTAATGGTCGACCTTCAAACCTTTGCGAGCCAATTCGGCAATAATCTTTTCGATCGCAGCGGATTCGTGCAGCTCGACCAGTCTGCCCCGCCGCCGGCTTCCATCAGGCCGCGCCGGCGAATCGCCCAGAGGAAGCAATTCCTGGCCGATCTGCGTATCGAACAAATTCAAGTCGAGGTTTTCCTGATGGAAATGCCGGACTGCCTTTTCATCGTGGAAATAATGCGCGGTCTCATCATTTCCATCCCGCACCTTCACCAGATAAGTCGGAAGTTTGCCAGATTTGGAATTTCGATGTCCGAGATACGCTTCAAAATCGCCACCGTGTCGCCGCACTGCTTCGCTGAGTTTCGCGAGCTTCTCGAGTGAATCCAGAATATCCTTCAACTGCGCCGCACTAATTTCCTTATCATCAGCTAAATTCTTCAGACGCACATCTTCGGCACCGAGTGAAATGAGAATTTTGTTCAATCGCGCATCATCGTCGACGTATTCCTCGCGTTTCTTGCGCTTAATCTGATAAAGCGGTGGTTGGGCGATATAGATTCTTCCGGCGCGCACCAGCTCCGTCATTTGCCGGAAGAAAAACGTCAGCAACAGAGTACGAATATGCGACCCATCGACATCGGCGTCGGTCATTATAATGATACGCCCGTAGCGCAGCTTCGAAATGTCGAACCGACCCTCGTCCTTCCCGTTTCCTTCCTCTTTCGGTTTGCCGATGCCAGCGCCGATCGCAGTAATCATCGCCTGGATCTCCGTGTTCTTGAGAAACTGATCTTCGCGCGCTTTCTCGACGTTGATTAACTTGCCCCGGATCGGCAGAATGGCTTGGTAGCGCCGGTCGCGACCCTGCTTGGCAGAACCGCCGGCAGAGTCGCCTTCAACAATATACAACTCGGTCAATTCAGGATCGCGCTCCGAACAATCTGCCAGTTTTCCAGGCAAACCTCCGCCAGTCAGTGCGCCCTTGCGGATCGTTTCTCTCGCCTTGCGCGCAGCCTCTCGTGCTCGAGCGGCGGTCAGAACTTTCTCGAAAACGCGACGGGCAATCGGAGGATTCTTATCAAAGTACGTCATCAGGCCGTCGTAAACGACCGAGTTCACGATTCCGTCGATTTCCGTGTTCACGAGTTTCACCTTGGTCTGCGACTCGAATCGTGGATTAGGCAATTTCACGCTCAGCACGCAAATCAATCCTTCGCGCACATCGTCTCCCGAAATTGAAGGATCCTTCTCCTTTAAAAGGTTGTTTTGCCGTGAGTATTGGTTGATTGCGCGCGTCAGCGCCGTGCGAAAGCCAGTCAAATGCGTGCCGCCGTCCGGATTCGTGATTGAGTTCGCAAAGGGCAAAATCTGATCGTTGTAGCTGTCGTTGTATTGTAAAACAACGTCGACAAAAACTTCATCCCGCTGGCGCGAGATCACGATCGGTTTCGGATGCAGGACTTGTTTGTTTTCGCCGAGCTGCTTTACGAATTCTTCGATGCCGTACTTGTAAAAAAATAATTCCTTTTTCGCCGGGTCGATTCGCTCGTCTGTAAGCGTGATTTCGAGGCCTGGATTAAGAAACGCCAACTCGCGAAGGCGCGTCGCCAACCGCTCGAACTTAAACTCCGTAGTGATTGTGAAGATCGTCGGATCGGGTAAAAACGTGATGAGCGTGCCGGTGGTCTTTTTGTTTTTGACCTCGCCGATGACGGTGAGCTTGTCCGTCGTTTTTCCTTTGGCAAAAGCCATGTGATAGACTTTGCCGTCACGCGATACCTCGGCCTTAAACCACTCCGAAAGAGCGTTCGTGCACTTCGCGCCTACTCCGTGTAAGCCGCCGGAATACTTGTATGCGCCCTGCCCAAACTTGCCGCCGGCATGCAAATTCGTGAGCACCAATTCGATTGCCGGCATTTTCCATTTTGGATGGACGTCGACCGGGATTCCGCGGCCATTGTCACGCACTGAGATCGATCCGTCGACGTGTATGACGACTTCAATCTTGGTGCAAAATCCGGCGAGATGTTCGTCGATCGAGTTGTCGAGGACTTCGTAAACCAGGTGGTGCAGGCCGCGCTCATCGGGATCTCCGATGAACATCCCGGGCCGTTGGCGGACGGCTTCCAAGCCTTCCAGTTTGTCGATCTGCGCCGCGTCATATTTTTGCGTAGCAGCGATTCCGGTTGCGCTCCGCGTTGATTTTTCAACCGGAACTTGTTCTTGAACTTGCGGCATAAAAGCGGGCCAAGCGACCTTGAGAAAACAGCATACCGGAAAACGGCATCAAAACAAATAATAATCTCGTGATTTCGAGCCGATTAGTTCCGCTATAACTTGGGGGCCGGGCGGTCGCACACCACAGTATGTTGTGGTTGATGGATTCCGCCGCGCCAGTCGTTTTTTCGCGTCTTGACCGGCCCGTTTGGACCTTCAAAAATAGAACTCCTTATGCGCCTCCAAACCCTCTCTGAAGCACGCTGGATTTTATGCTTTGTTGGCGCGCTTGGCGTCGTCGCGACGGCCTTTTCGATCTGGCTGTCGTTATTGTTTTGGCTGCTGTTTGTTTGCACGCTCGTGTTTTTCCGCGACCCCGATCGCGCGCCGCCGACAGATCCCAATGCGATCGTTGCCGCCGCAGATGGTAAGGTGATGGACATCATCGAAGTGGATGAGAACGAAGTTCTAAAAACCAAAACGCGGCGTGTCGGCATTTTCCTGTCGATCTTCGATGTTCATACAAATCGAGCACCGATTGACGGCCGGGTGATTTACCGCGAGCACCGCCAAGGCATTTATCTGGATGCCCGGCGGCCGGAGTCTTCTCAGAGAAACGAGTCGATGATTTGGGCTTTCGAGAATCCGCGGATGATCATTGTTGTGCGTCAGATCACTGGAGCGATAGCAAGACGGATCGTGGCTTGGGCGCAGGTCGGCGACGAATTAAAAAAAGGTGATAGGTTCGGAATGATTCGCTTCGGTTCGCGAACGGAATTATATTTGCCACTCAACGCTGAACTGCTCGTGAAAGTGGGAGACCACGTCTTTGGCGGATCGACAATCGTCGCGCG
>DATBDI010000166.1:0-9185 GCA_036270025.1 Candidatus Udaeobacter sp.
ATGCAGTGATCGCATGCGGAGGCACAGGCGGGCATCTTTTTCCGGGAATCGCTGTGGCGGAAGTGCTGCGTGATCGCGGCCATGAAGTCATGCTGTTGATTTCCGAAAAGGAAATTGACGCGCTGGCAGTCTCCGGGCACAACAATTTCCGGTACGAAAAATTACCGACTGTCGGATTGCCTTCGGCGTTTTCGCCAGCGCTCTTCGGTTTCGCTCGCCGGTTTTACGAAAGCTTCGCCGTTTGCCGGACTCTCTATCGCAAATTCAAGCCTCAGGTGGTTCTCGGAATGGGTGGATTTACTTCCACCGCGCCGGTCCTGGCCGGGCGAATACGCGGAATCGCGACCTTTATCCATGAATCGAATGCTGTTCCCGGAAAGGCGAATCGGCTAACGGCGCGGATGGTGCAGGGGGTCATGCTCGGCTTCAAGGAATGCGCTCCCTTTTTTCCAAAATCGCACACCGAAGTCACTGGCACACCGGTCCGCACCGAGTTGGTGCGTTTGGATCGACGTGAAGCGCGTCGAAAGCTCGGGCTGCAGGAGGATGTGCCGACGTTGCTTGTCATGGGAGGCAGCCAGGGCGCCAGCGGCATTAATCAGGCCCTGATCAAATCCCTGCCGTTTCTGCAAGGTTTGAAGCTACAAGTGATTCACCTTTCGGGCGCGCGCGATGAACGTCTGGTTTCGGATAATTATCGCCGCGAAAGTATCGCAGCGTACATCGCCGCTTTTTATCATCGCATGGAAGAGCCTTATAGCGCCGCCGATGTTGTTGTTGCGCGAGCCGGCGCGGCCAGTCTCGCAGAGTTCGCGGCGTTTTCGCTGCCGGGCATCCTGATCCCGTTTCCGTATGCGACGCACGATCATCAGACGCGCAACGCGGAGATTTACGCACATGCTGACGCGGCAGTTCTTCTCAAGGAATCCGAGCTCTCCGGTGAATTGCTTGCCCGCAAAATCAGTGAGTTGATGCAGGATCCGCAGCGGATGCGGCAAATGGCCGAGAATTGTTCCCGTCTGGCGCCACAGGACGCGGCTGGCCGTGTGGCTAGCACGATGGAGAAGTACACCACTCATGAAGCTGGTCTCTGAACAATACGTCGCGCCGGCCGATCGCGCGGAAGTGCTCGACTTGCAGCCATTCCTTACGCAGGAGCATCACCGCATTCACCTCGTTGGCGTAGCCGGCAGTGGCATGAGCGGTCTTGCAGCGCTTTTGATTGAGCTCGGCCATGCCGTCAGCGGTTCGGACAAAGTTTCGACAACGGAAACAGATCGACTGCAGCGGCTGGGACTGCGCTTTCATGAACAGCATCGGCCCGAACATGCCGATGCAGCCGAGCTTGTTGTTTTTTCCTCAGCCATCAAAACGGACAACCCGATTTTGCTAAAAGGGCGCGATTTGGGAAAACCAGTCGTTCGGCGCGCCGAAGCGCTGGCAATCGTTATGCGTGCGACACGCGGCATCGTCGTGGCCGGCATGCACGGCAAAACGACGACCTCAGCAATGACCGCGCACGTGTTGCGCGAAGGCGGGCTGCATCCATCCCATTATGTCGGCGCGGAAATTCCGATCCTGGGAACTAACGCGCACTGGGACGCTCGCGGCCAATATTTTGTCGCTGAAGGTGACGAAAGTGACGGCACGCTGCGCTGCTTCCATCCCGAGTACTCCGTGATTTTGAACGTTGAAGAAGAGCATCTCGATTTCTATTCCGATCTTGCTGCGATCGAAAAAGTCTTTGCTCAACTCATCGAGCAAACCAGCGGTAAGGTTTTTTTTAATATCGACGATCCGAACACAGCGCGGCTGTGCCAGGACGGGAGAAGCACCGTCTCATTCGGTTTCGCGGAGACAGCCGACTACCGTGCCGCCAACGTGCAATCGCAGGCGTTTAGTTCAGGCTTTGAGGTCTATTCTCGCGGAGAAAAACTCGGCGAGGCGGTGCTGAATGTCCCCGGGCCGCACAATGTTCACAACGCGCTCGGAGTAATTGCACTCGCTCTGGAACTCGGAATTCCGTTTGAGAGGATCGCAGCATCTCTTCAGAAATTCGAGCACGCGCGGCGCCGTTTTGAGATTAAATATGAAAGTGAGCGCTTTTTGTTGGTCGACGATTACGCGCATCATCCAACTGAGATCTGCGCTACGCTGAAAACTGCACGAGCGACCGGTCGCAAACGAGTGCTGGCGATGTTTCAACCGCATCGCTATTCGCGCACGAAAGCGCTCTGCAGCCACTTTGGCCGCGCCTTCGAGGACGCAGATCGCGTGGTGGTCACCGACGTTTATCCCGCGAGCGAACCGCAGATCCCGGGTATCAGCGGGCAGACGATTGTCGACGAAATCATTAAGCACGGACATCGCGCCGCGATATATCAGCCGCGATTTGAGCGCGCCCATTGGGATATAGGGAACGCGCTCGACATGGGAGATCTCGTCCTGAGCCTGGGCGCCGGGAACATTCATGAAGAACTGTCGATCCTCGCGGCGGACCTGGTCGTCGCGGAACGGTTACAGGCCATTGTAGGCGAAACGGGCGACGTGCGGCTTTATGAGCCACTCTCAAAACACACGACGTTGCGCGTGGGCGGCCCGGCACAATTTTGGGTCGAGCCTCGAAGCGAAACGGCATTGGCAGAGCTGATCCGCTTTTGCCGCGACGAACACCTTCCGCTGTTCGTGATGGGCCGAGGATCCAATCTTCTTGTCCGCGATGGTGGAATCCGCGGAGTAGTCGTTCATCCGTTTGGCGGCGATTTTGACAAAATCGAAGTGAACGGCTGCGAAATTACCGCGGGTGTCGGCGCAAAGTTTAGAGAAGTCGCTTACTCAGCAAAGACAGCCGGCCTCGGCGGGCTCGAGTGGATGGAGGGAATTCCGGGAGCCGTCGGCGGCGGGCTGCGCATGAACGCGGGAGCAATGGGCGGCCAGACTTTTGAGCACGTTGTGCGGATTCGTTATCTCGATACAAACGGCGACGCACACATGAAAACGCGCGATGAGCTGGAAGTGCGCTATCGCAATTGCCCGTTACTTGAGAAAAATTTTGCAGTTTCTGCCGTGTTTCTCGGTCAACCTGCGCCCGTGAAAGAGATCGTGCTCAAATTGAATGCGTCTCAGGAAAAACGCCGGACGTCGCAGCCGGCAGCAAAGAGCGCAGGATGCATTTTCAAGAATCCAGATTCATGTCCGGCGGGAAAACTGGTGGAGGAGTTGGGTCTGAAGAATACGTCCGTCGGCAAAGCACGAGTCTCGGAGGTGCACGGCAATTTCATCGTGAACGACGGCGGTGCGACGGCGACGGATATGCTTGCACTGATCGAAGTCGTTAAGGAGAGGGCACGCGCCAAACGCGGAATCGAATTGGAAACCGAAGTGCAAATCATAGGAGAACCGGGATGAATTCGAAAGACGCGTTGCCAAAAAAAATCGCCGTATTAATGGGGGGGCCGAGCAGCGAGCGCGACGTTTCACTTGCGACGGGCCGCGGGGTTTCAAAGGCGCTGCGTTCGCTCGGCGTCGACGTGGCCGAAGTGGACGTGCGAGATGAAAATTTTCAGCTCCCCGGCGACATCGATTTTGCATTCATTACGTTGCACGGAACTTTCGGCGAGGACGGCCAGCTACAGGAGCTTTTGGAGCAACGCGGTGTCGCTTACACCGGCGAAGGAGTCGAGGGGAGCCGGCTGGCTTTCGACAAAATTCGCTCGAAAGAAAAATTTCAGGAGCATCGGGTCCGAACTCCGGAATGGGAAACGATTGAAGCGGATCAGCGCCCACGCATGCAACCGCCAATTGTTGTGAAGGCGCCGCGCCAAGGTTCGACCGTCGGCATTCACATTGTAAAGACGAGCGAGGAAGTCGTGCCGGCCATTGCCGGTTCCGCGAAGTACGATCGCGAACTGTTAATCGAAAAGTTTGTGGCTGGCCGGGAATTAACGATAGGTATCCTCGGTGACCAAGCCTTGCCTATTCTCGAGATAATCCCCAAAGGCGGGTTTTACGATTTCACCAACAAATATCCTTTTCTTAATCCGCAGGCAGGCGGTGGCGCGGAACATGTTTGCCCGGCGCAAATCGATCGAGAAAAAGCCGCCGAGATTCAGCAACTAGCGTTGCGAGCGTTTCGCGCGCTCGGCTTGCAAGTCTACGGCCGCGTCGATGCAATTTTGTCCGACAGTGGCGAGTCGTTCGTGCTGGAGGTTAACACGATTCCTGGAATGACCGAGGCTAGCCTGCTACCGGAAGCCGCTGCGGCTGCAGGCATCAGCTATGTCGATCTTTGTGCCCGTATACTGGCACTCTCTCGCGCCAGAACAGAAGGGAGCCGCAAGTGAGTCCGCGCCAGAAAAACTCGCGCTCATACAATCGGCGGCTGTCTAACGTGCGACAACGACGCCAGCAGCATCTGCTCGATGTGAAGGTGCGTTCCCGCAGAGCCACACAGCACCGCGTCCGCCGCGCCTTGGGTGTTCTCTCCAAAGTAATTTTGCTGGCCGCGCTCGTTGCTGCCGTTTATGTCGGCGCCCGTGAAACGATACGACGTTTGTTTTTCGAGAACCCAGACTACACGCTCAAAACGATCGAATTGCAGACTGACGGCAGCTTACAGCGTGAGCAGGTTTTAAAGGCAGCGGATCTGCGCGAGGGCGAAAACGTTTTCAAGGTGAACCTTGCACAAGTTCACGATTCTCTTCAGCAGCTGCCTCAAACTGACGAAGTGCAGATCGTTCGGAAGTTGCCGGACAAAATCGACATTCGCATCATCGAGCGAAAACCAGTCGCATGGATCACGACTGAAAAGGAAATTTCCGATCCATTTACGTCGGATGCCGCTTTTTTGGTGGACGCGCGCGGTGTTTTGATGAAACAAAAGAAATTGTTGCCGGAATATCTGGGGTTGCCGCTCATTGTGGGATGCTCGAGCGAAGTGCTCGAGGCGGGAAAAGTCGTCGAGTCGATCGAAGCGAAAACAGCGCTGGAGTTGCTGCGTCTGAGTTCGCGCAGTTTCATGCAAATGAGATTTCAGATTCGTGAGATTGATGTTTCCAAAGGGTATTGCCTGCTGGTGACGGACAAAAATCGCGCGCGCGTGACATTCGGCTTCAACGACCTGGAGCCGCAATTGCGGCGCCTCGAAAAATTTCTTACGTATTGCGATGATTCCAAACAGGAGCTCGGCACCGTAAACCTGCTTGTGCAACGGAACATTCCAGTGACGTTCGCCGAGAGCGCGGCAGCGGTCATCAATGATACGGTCGAGCCCGCTGTCGAGCCGCGGATCATGAAAGCGATTCCGGTGCACGTGCCCGAGAACGCTGCCGCGCCCGCAGCGAAGGCTCGCGCCGGTTCGACGCCGATCCCGAAAGCACCGGGCAGCCAACGAAAAAGAACAGGTTAACAAGCATGGCGAACAACAATTTGATGGTCGGCCTCGAGATTGGCACATCCAAAATCTGTGTCGTTGTCGGTGAGAGCCGGCCCGATGGCACCCTCAAGATTTTTGGGGTAGGCCAGGCGCCGTCGCGCGGCGTTCGCAAAGGAGAAATCGTCGATTTTGAGACTGCAATGAAGTGCGTGCACGAAGCAGTGGTCGACGCCGAACAGAAAAGCGACGTCATGATCCGCAGCGTGTACGTCGCTGTCGCCGGGTCACATCTCCAAAGTTTCAATAACCGCGGCTGCGTCACGCTTCCTGAAGATCGCGATGAAATTGATGAGCCGGATGTCGAAGACGTGAAAATCAGTGCGCGCGAGGTGAGCATTCCCGCGCAAAACGCGTTCCTTCATTCGCTCATTCAACGTTATCACGTCGACGGAAAGGATGGAGTACTGAACCCGGTCGGAATGCTCGGGCAAAAACTGGAAGCCGATTATCATATCATCCACGGCGTCCGCACGCGCATCCAAAACACCATCCGTTGCGTGAAGGAGCTGCCGCTGGATGTGGAGGACGTTGTTTTTGGTGGGTTGGCTTCTGCGCAGGTCGTGCTCACGCAGCATCAAAAAGATCTTGGTGCGCTGGTGGTGGATATGGGTGGTGGGACGACGGATTACGTCGTGTACGCTGACGGCGCCGTGAAACAAAGCGGTTGCCTCGCCATAGGCGGCGACCACATCACCAACGATATCTCCATGGGACTCCGAATCCCCATGGCGCGCGCGGAGAAATTGAAAACCGAAGAGGGTAGCTGCACTCTCGGGAATTGTTTGCCTGGCGAAATGATCTTGCTAAAAGACGATTCAGGATTCGCCGGAAAAGAGATTGAGCGGGAAACGCTGAATACCATCGTTCACCTGCGCGTGCGCGAAGGGTTGGAGCTGCTCAAACGCAGGCTCGAGGAGGAACCGTATCTCAATTACCTCGGCGCCGGCATTTTCATTACGGGTGGTTGCAGCCTGCTCAATGGCATTGACAATCTCGCAGAGGAAATTTTCGAAATTCCTGCGCACGTGGCTCACGCGCAGACTGCCTGGGGCGTAACATCGGCGGTAGAAGATCCGCAGTTCTCGACGGCGATCGGTCTGGTGAAGTTCGCACAAGTTATGCATACCGAGCGGCCGTCGCGCGGCCTTGGTCGAATCATTGGACGGCTTTTCGCCGGAAAGCGATGATTACGAATCCACATGTAGTGAAGGCGCGACCGCCGGGCGCGCTACAAACGGTTGATCTCGGACGGGCCGGCGGTCCGTCCCTACCATATGATTCAGCTTAGCAAAAATTACAGTCTTCCGGAACGGTTGGTGGAATCTATTCCAATCAAAGTGGTAAGCGTCGGCGGTGCAGGCTTAAACGCGCTGGACCGGATCGTGCTCGACGGGCTCGAGAAAGCGGGTGTCGTGGCGGTGAACACTGACGTGCAATCGCTCACGAGTTCGGTGGCGCCACATAAAGTGCAGCTTGGCCGAACTGTGACACGCGGATTGGGCGCGGGCGGCGATCCTGAACTCGGTTACCAGGCAGCAGTCGAGTCGAGTGATGAAATTCGTGAAGCATTGACCGACGCGAATGTGATTTTCATTTGTTCCGGGCTGGGCGGCGGCACCGGCTCGGGTGCGGCGCCGTACGTAGCGCATATCGCGCGTGAAACTGGCGCGCTCGTAATCGCGTTTGTCACTCTTCCGTTTACGTTCGAAGGCAAACGGCGCAACGCACAGGCCCGGGAGGCGCTGGCGCGGCTGAATGAGATTGCTCACTCGGCGATTTGTTTTGAGAACGATCGAATGGGCGACCTGACCGCGCCGCATTCCGGAATTCATCAGGCGTTCGCGATGGCGGATATGACCATCAGCCAAAGCGTTCGCTCGATTGTCAATTTAATCCAGCGACCGGGGCTGATTCGCATCGGCTTTGACGATTTGCACGCGGCGTTATCCACTCGCAATGGTCGCTGCTTGTTTGGTTACGGTGAGTCCGATTCAGACAATCGCGCGCATGACGCTTTGAATCAGGCGCTGAAAAATCCGTTGATGGATCGGGGACGAATGCTCGCAGACGCGACACACGTGCTCGTACAGGTGGCCGGCGGAGCGGGGATGACGCTCTCGGAGGTCGAAATTCTGATGCAGGAATTTGGACGCCATGTTGACGAGCAAACGCATATTCTGTTCGGAGCGGCCGTGGATAGCCGGCTCGGAGATCGGTTGAGTATCACCATCATCAGCTCGCTTTCGGCCGAGGACGAAGTTTTTTCACCGCAAACTGCTCCCCCAGCCACTGCCGTGCCCGAGGCTGAGCCAGTGCATAACCATCGCGAGGAGGCCCCGCCGCAGGTAAATATTGAACCAGGACCGGTGCCGATCGAAGCCGCCCCGGTCGAGGAAACTGTTCCAGTCGAAGAACCGGTGATGTCGGAAGCAACGCCGCCTGACGTGTTTGTGCCTATAGAACCGGAGCCGCTCATAGCCGCTCCGCCGAAGAAAATGCCGCCGCGCAAGGAAGAAAAGTCAGCAGCCGAAAAAGCCGGGCAGGCGAAACAGGAAATTTTGCAATTCGAACCCGTCACGCGCGGTCGTTTTGAGAAAAGCGAACCAACAATCGTGGAAGGCGAAGATCTCGACGTGCCAACCTTCCTGCGCAAGAACATCAAGGTGAAGTAACGGTTGTCATCCCGAGCCGCGCAGACGGCGAGGGACCTCGCAATCCGCCAACGAATCACACAATCGGCCACTAAGGGCTTCGCGCAGCGAACGTGTTGCGGCACATCCACGGCGTCTCGACGTGAGGTCTTCGCTTCGCTCAGGATGAGAGCAAGGCGGTACGTTATCTCTTCATCAAGTCCAGCACCGCCGCCGTCATTCCGATGATTCCAACGCGGATCGTTGGTTCGGGAACGGGTGCGAATTTACTCGAATGCAGGGTCGGCAATTCCTTCCCCGACTGTTTGAACTCCGCGATCTTCGCCGGGTCGACTGCGCCGAAATGAAAATTAACCACCGGAATGGAGTGGTCCGGCAGGCCGTATTCGGAAAAGTCTTCACCGCCCATTACGGGATCGATTATCTCGACCTTCTCGTCGCCTAACGATTTTTTCCAAACCGCGACAAGTCGCTTCGTCAGTTCGGGATCGTTATACATCGCAGACGTAATGAAATCTTTGGACACCGTTACAATCGGAGCCAAATCGGGCGGTATTCCAGCGGCCGCCGCGCAGCCTTTTGCGATCCGATCGAGATCTGAAAGCACGCGGTCGCGAACGTTAGATTTATATGTGCGCACCGTGAGCTGCATCTTCACTTCGTCCGGAATAATGTTGTGCTTGGTTCCTCCGTGAATTGATCCCACCGTGATAACAACCGGATCGAGCGGATTATTTTGACGGCTTACAATGGTCTGCCACGCATTGATGATTTCGGCTGCGAGCACGATCGGATCCTTCGTCTTATGTGGATAAGCGCCGTGCCCGCCGATGCCGCGCACAGTCACATCGACTGAATCTACGTTTGCAGACGCATATCCTTCCGTTACGGCGATGTGGCCGGTTTGAACATCGGCTTTGTCATGAAAACCAAGCGCAAAATTCGGTTTTCCGAATCGGTCATAGAGTCCGTCCTTGAGTAACGCGCGTGCGCCACTACCAATCTCCTCTGCTGGTTGTGCGACAAACACGATCGTGCCGTGCCATTGCTCTTTTAATTTTCCGAGAGCGCGCGCAGTGCCGATGAACGCCGCAACGTGT
>DATBDI010000167.1:0-3371 GCA_036270025.1 Candidatus Udaeobacter sp.
TTCGCGAGAGTTATCAAATACAGCTTGTGTGGGATTCACCGCAGGCCGGTTCCGAATAACCCATCCCTTTCATCCGCTTCGCGATAGGGAGTACCAACTGGTGATGCGGAAGCTTACCTGGGGCGAGGATCGGGCCTTCTATTACGACTCAAGTGGGAAGCTTAAGTCCTTGTTAACCAACGTGACGGATATGCCGTCGAAGGACGCCTTTGATCGCATCTCTGGTGGCAGGTCAGCGTTTCGCGTGGACGACCTTCTAGAACTGCGGCGACTGTTCGACAAGCGCATTCACGCTGACAAGAGGACACAGGATGTGTAAATTAAACTCTGCCGCACATGACAGAATAATTATGCCGCACTGCCCCAAGCAGGCGGCTTTTATTGAGTGGGTGGCAGAGTTGCCAATATGTCAAGCAATCATCGCTATAAAGTCTTTGTCACCGTCGGGCGGCTCTGAATTTCGGTGCAAATCACACTTTGACAAGGCATAGTTATGAGGCATAATAATACTTACATTCCTTGCGGCGAGCAGCCGGATGTCCAAACCGAAAAAGTCCGACCAAAAAACGCTCGGGTTGAAACGGACTGGCACGCTCAACCCGCACCCCGACTCGGTTTCCGACACCTTGTTCAAAGAGAATCCATTCTTCGATCCGAAGGATTTTCTTCAGGTCCGCTACGAGATGCTGCGCCAGCACACCATGGACGGAGTCTCGATCGTCGATGTCGCTACAAAGTTCGGCGTTTCACGCCCCACCGTCTATCAGGTTCAGGCAGCATTCCAGCGAGCTGGCCTGAGCGGTTTGCTGCCAAAGCACCGTGGCCCCAAAGCAAGGCACAAACTGTCTGCCGAGGTCATCGGGCATGTGCGGGCGTTGCGATCTGCCGAGCCGGACTTGACGACCAGCGCGTGTGTCCAAGCGATTCAGCAAAAGTTCGGAATCACGGTTCACCGGCGGAGCCTGGAACGGGCGTTAGCGAGCAAAAAAAAACCGCGCAATCAGGCGTAAGGTCACCCATTCCCGAGGGAACCGTCGAAGCATACGAAGCACTCCGCCGACGAGTCATCCAACAGGACGGACGAGAACAACACCTGGAATCCTGCGGCGTTTTCCGGCGTTGTGGTCTGGCGGTTTGGGCCCAAACAAGACCCTTGGCGGTACCGGCACGTACACTCGGCCCGCATTTCGAATCTGCTTCGGAATCGCCAACCCTCGACTCGTTGGCGACCGAACTTGTCCGGTTGGTAGCCGGTCTCATTCTCAGTATTCAACAGGAAGGTTTTCTGCATGCCTGAATGGAAAGTCGCTCCGCAACATCTTGAGCGCGACGCCTATCTCTACATTCGACAGTCCACACCGCGTCAGGTCCTCGAGAACACAGAGAGCACGCAACGGCAGTACGCCTTGCGTGACCGCGCCGTTGCGCTAGGCTGGCCGCTCGAACGTATTCACATACTCGACTGTGATCTAGGGAAGTCGGGCTCACAAGCGACCGGTCGCGATGGCTTCCAGAAACTGGTCGGTGAAGTCGCCCTCAGCAAAGCGGGCGTGGTGATGGGGCTGGAGGTATCGCGTCTGGCCCGGAACTCCGCCGACTGGCACCGGCTGATCGAGTTGTGTTCTCTGGCGGGCACGCTGATTCTCGATGAGGACGGAATCTACGACCCGGCGAACTTTAATGACCGGCTTCTGCTCGGGTTGAAAGGGACCATGTCGGAAGCAGAACTTCACTTTCTTCAAGCGAGGATGAGGGGCGGAATGATCAATAAAGCTCGGCGTGGAGAGCTAGAGATGCGACCGCCGGTTGGTCTGATCTATAGAGACGATGGTGTTCTGATCCTCGATCCAGACGCTGAAGTACAAGCTGCGATGCACCTGGTCTTCGAGACCTTCGATCGGACCGGATCGGCGATGCAAACGGCCAAGCTGTTCCATGAGCAAGGTCTCCGGTTTCCCCGCCGTATTCGCAAGGGATTAAATAAGGGCGAATTACATTGGGTGTGGGCGGCGCACTCTCGAATCCTCCAGGTGCTGCACAACCCTCGCTATGCCGGCGCATTCGTCTACGGCCGCGTTCGCACTCGCCGTTTGCCGGACGGCAATCACAGCACGACGAAGGTTCCGCGATCGGAGTGGCAGTTCGTGATTCCCGGGACTCATGCCGGCTACATCACTTGGGAACAGTTTGAGGCCAATCAAAAGCGCCTCGCCGAAAACGCGCTGGGGTTTGGCGGAGTACGAAAAGCCGGACCGGCACGCGAAGGCCCGGCGCTTCTGCAGGGCCGCGTCATCTGTGGCATCTGCGGAGAGCGGATGAGCGTTCATTACAGCATTGCTTACCACCAAGTGGCTCCCACATATGTCTGCCAGGAAGCGTCCGTACGACGGGCAGAAAAAGTGTGCCAGCGCGTGCCGGGCAGCGTCGTCGATCAGGCGATCGGTAATCTCTTGCTGGAACTGATGCAACCGATAACCCTCCAAGTCGCCCTCGCGGTTCAGGAGGAGGTTGAAGCACGAGTTACCGAAACTGACGCGTTGCGGCGGAAGCATGTCGAGCGAGCGCAATACGAGGCTGAACTCGCTCGCCGCCGCTACATGAAAGTCGATCCCGATAATCGTCTTGTCGCCGATAGTCTGGAAGCAGAATGGAACAACAAGCTTGGCGCCCTGGCCGAAGCACAGGCGCACTACGAGCAACAGACACACAAGCAGCGCCTCTTGCTCGACTCCCAAACCCGCGAGCAATTGCTCTCACTGGCCGCCGACTTTCCGCGCATATGGAATGATCCGTCTGTTGAACCCCGAGAGCGAAAACGCATTCTCCGGCTCCTCATCGAGGATGTGACGTTGATTAACGGAGACATGATCCAGGCCCATGTGCGCCTCCGCGGCGGCGCCACTCGAAGCCTAACGCTCGCTAAGCCTTTGCCGATTGCGCAGATTCGAAAGACGAAGCCGGCGGTGGTCGCCGAGATTGATAGACTGCTCGATCAGTGCTGTGATCGTGAGGTCGCAGAAGTTCTCAATCGACAAGGATGGCGGACTTGGCAGGATGAGCCCTTCAATCTAAAGAAGATCGCTCATATCCGCCAGGCGTTCAATCTCAAGTGCCGATATAACCGGCTGCGAGCCAAAGGTCTGCTCACCGCCAAAGAGATGAGTGTCCGGCATGGCGTCACAACCACTACAATCCATCTTTGGGCCAGAGAGGGCCGACTGCAAAAACATCGCTACGACAATGTTCGCCGGTGTCTATACGAACCTCTGGAACAGAACGCGATTCTCAAAGGCCACGGGGGTCGAAAACCCAAGCAGCCGATCTTCAACGTTGTACACGCGGGACGAACTGCAGTATGAAACATAAGCTTT
>DATBDI010000168.1:0-23519 GCA_036270025.1 Candidatus Udaeobacter sp.
GCTCGCTGGATTTTCGCTCCTGCTTTCAGTGGCAGTCGGCATTCCGCTCGGCATTGTTGCCAGCCGCGGTGGAGCGATTGGACAGCTTATTCTCGGTTTCGCCAGCATTGTGCAAACAATTCCTTCGCTCGCGTTGCTGGCCTTGCTGGTTCCTCTTCCATTTTTTGGAATTAGCGTGCGCACTGCCATCGCCGCGCTTTTTCTTTACGGCTTGCTGCCTATCGTGCGCAACACAGCAAGCGGTTTACAGGACATCCCGCGCTCGTTGCGCGAATCCGCCGTCGCATTGGGACTTAGCCCAATTTCGCGGCTGTGGGAAATATATCTACCGATGGCGTCGCGCTCCATCCTGGGTGGAATCAAAACCAGCGCCGTTATCAATGTCGGTACCGCCACGCTCGCGGCATTGATCGGGGCCGGCGGCTTGGGTGAGCCGATCTTAAGCGGACTGAACTTGAATGATCACGTGACGATCCTTGAAGGTGCGATCCCAGCCGCTGTGCTGGCCCTGGTTGTCCAATGGTTTTTTGATCTGCTCGACCGCATTCTGATTCCAAAAGGCCTGAGAATCTAGAGTAGCGCGAGCGTCCACGCTTGCGTGTGAGGGTTGGTCGCGAGCTGGGAAGCTTGCGCTACATTCAATTAATGGCAATTGCCTCCATCAATCCCGCCACCGGCGAAAAGCTGAAAGAGTTTTCTCCTTTCGACGATGCGGAAATCGAGAAACGATTGAGCCGCGCAGAACAAGCATTCCGAAAGTATCGCCGAACCACGTTCACCGAGCGCTCGGAATTTCTGGAAGCTACGGCGGAGTTGCTGTTCCAGGAGAAGGAAAAGTTCGCCGAGGTCATCACGCTTGAAATGGGAAAACTGTTTCGTGATTCGGTGGCAGAAATCGAAAGATGCGCGCGGGGCTGCCGGTTTTACGCTGAAAACGGCGAACGATTTCTGGAGGAGGAACCGGCGCAAACAGACGCGGCCAGGAGCTACGTAGAGTACCAACCGCTCGGACCCGTGCTCGCCATTATGCCGTGGAATTTTCCATTTTGGCAGGTATTTCGATTCGCTGCCCCGGCCCTAATGGCAGGCAACGTTGGACTGCTGAAGCATGCTTCGAATGTTCCGCAATGTGCGCTGGCAATTGAAGAAATCTTCTGCCGCGCCGGACTCGACAAGGGCGCTTTCCAAACACTGCTGATTGAGCCTGAGCAGACCGAAAGAATAATTGTCGACCCGCGCGTGACCGCGGTCACGCTGACGGGGAGCGAGAAAGCAGGAAGCGCCGTGGCAAGTACGGCTGCGCGCGAGATCAAGAAAGCCGTACTTGAGCTCGGCGGCAATGACGCGTTTATCGTGATGCCGAGCGCAGATTTCGAGCGCGCGCTGAGCACCGCAGTCAAAGCGCGTACCATCAACACCGGACAATCGTGTATCGCAGCGAAGCGATTTGTGATTGCCGATCAAATTTACGATGAGTTTCTCGACCAGTTCGTCGCATGCATGCGCGCACTGAAGATCGGCGATCCGATGGAGGAGACGACTGAAATCGGTCCACTGGCGACGGAACAAATCCGGCAGGGCGTGCACGATCAGGTTCAGAAAACGATCGCAGCAGGCGCAAAATTATTGACTGGCGGCAATCGCATTCAGGGGCCGGGATTTTTCTACGAGCCAACAGTCCTGGTGGATGTGCCGAAAGATTCGCCGGCTTATCGCGAAGAAATCTTCGGTCCGGTCGCGTCGGTTTTCCGTGTGCGCGATCTCCACGAAGCAATCGAGCTGGCGAACGACACGATATTCGGCTTGGGCGCGAGCGCCTGGACTAACGACAGCAACGAGCAAAAACTCTTCGCATCCGAACTGGACGCCGGAATGGTTTTCATCAATGCGATGGTCGCATCGGATCCCCGACTGCCATTCGGCGGCGTGAAGCGTTCCGGATTCGGCCGCGAGCTGGGCGCCGCCGGCATCCGTGAATTCACAAACACGAAAACGATTTGGATTTCGTGAGGAACCGGCTGGAACAAGCATTCACCAACTCCAGGAAACGCCACCGTAAAAGGAGCGGCCATCGCCCGGATGGAAAATCTCAGGATTCGGTTCCGCGCGCGCGTCGGCGATCACATCGATGGCGGCCGCATAGTGCTGATTTGTCAGGTTCCTGCAATCGATAAAGACTGAGAACCCGTTGCTCCGTCGAAATCCCGCACGGAAACCAAGCAGTACATAAGTATCCGCAAAGAGCGTGTTCGCCTCATCAACTGGATAACGTGAGAGGTTACACTGCAGGTTTGGGCCCAAATAGAAACCGCACGGGCTTTGGTAAAGCAATTGTGCTTCATAAACGTGAACCGGAATTCCCGGGAGGCGATTGTCGCCGTAAACAGCGTTCTGATCGAAATGGAAATCGTTGAGCGTGTAGCTCTGATCGAGTGACAAACGATCGCCTGCGCGATTCGACTGCTTTGGCAGAAAGAATTCCCGAAGCAATTCAACATCCAGGCTTGCCTCGATTCCTTGATGATTTGAGCGCGGCACGTTCCTAGTGCCAATATCGTTCCCGAAGGCGTCATTGACCTCGAGCAATTCATTACGAAACCACGAGCGATAAAGCGACAACTCCCATTCAAACCGCGAATACTCTCCGCGAGTTCCGACTTCGATGGTCCAGGCGTGTTGCGGCGACAGCGGCGTGTAAACAACGCTGGAATTCGAACCTTCAGTAAAGTCGACTAGATTGTCTATCGAAGGCGGCTGCCAACTCCGACTGAAATTCATAAATGCCTGTGTCTGGCGATTGATTTCGTAAATCGTGCCCAGCTTGGGATTGAATCCCCAAAAATTTTGCCGATTTGATTGATTTCCTGACTCGTCTGTGAAGAACTCGTCCTGGAAACGACGCTCCGCGAAAATCGCCTGCGCTCCGGCGAGGATCGAGAACCGCTGTGTGAGATACAACTGGTCCTCGAGATAGGCTGGAACATTTATCGAACTGCCTATGCCTTGCGCAGTCGTTGCGCCCGGGTGTCCGAAAATATTTTCGTAATTTTGGCCAGGCTCGTCTTCGTACTGCGGGCTCAAACCAATTGTAAGGATATTTCGTTGGCCAAAGAGTTCGTAACGGCTAACGAAATTCAGGTTCCCGCCAAGATTGTCCGAATAAAACATCTCGATCCCTTCCCGAAAATCCGGTGAAAAGAATCCACGATTCTCAAGATCGCGATGAAACCAAAAGACGCCCGCATCGAATTCAACATCTTCCGTTCGGACGGTTAGTTTGTCGGCCATCCGAAAGTAGGTCCACTCCTTGTTCCAATCCTGGGCTATCGCGAGCGGATTAGCCTGCGTGGGATCGTTTTCCATTTCTGACTTGGTTAAACCACCCGGCAGATTTCGATTGGTCCGGTCCAGCGAAAGATAAAATCGATTCTCCACCTGGTCGCTGAATTTGTAACCGAGATCAGCAAAAAGGATTTCTGTGTTCTCCCGGCTATGCTCTCGAAAGCCCTCGCGTGCTCGACATCCAATCGCACCAAATTCATCGAACTGCCCCTGCACCGCACCGCCGCTTATGTCGCCACGGAAAAAGCCATAACTTCCGCCTCCAAGCCGGACTTGAAATGGCGCGGCATTGTACCCGGTAAACGGCACGAGATTGATCGCCCCGCCAAGCGTCAGGGCGCCATATTTAAATGCATCGGCACCCCGAAAGACTTCCGCGTAGCTGAGCGAGGCAACATCAAGATCCTCGAGAATGGTTTCGCCATCCCCCTGGTTAAAGTTCAGGCCGTCGAGTAAAAACATTACTCCAAGCGGCTCATCTTCAGATGTGATTCCGGATCCTCGAATTGAAATCTTGGAAACTTCGGCGCCGTTTTCCGACTGAAGGAAAACGCCCGGTGTTCGTTGCAGCAAATCTCCGAAATTTGACGCGCGGCCAAGTTCCATGTCATCGGTCGTCCTGACTGTGAAGGCGCCAGGAACCTGCGTCTTCTGCTTCGCAGATCCCTCCGGCGACACCGAAGTAAGTGAAGCTTCTGCTTCTCCTGTGACCGTCACTCCTTGAACTTCCGCCGCTTTAGTTAACGTGTCGGCCGACCGCGTGTTCTGAATTGCGATTAACGCAACCGCCGCAAATCGACAGAAGGCCCAAAACCTGCCGCATTGCATTTTATGAATTGCTCGAGGGCAGTTGTTTCACAAATCACCCATCCGGTCGCTCGACTTGGAGTCCTGAATGGTGACAGGCGCCTGCAGTCGCTGCGTCAGTCGTCCGCGCCGTAGTCTCTTAGGCGCGGCAACAATTGTTCGAGGATCGTTGCGACTGATTCGTCCACAGTTTGCTCATCGGTACGGACGACGATCTCCGGGTCCTCAGGTGCTTCATAAGGCGCGTCGATTCCGGTAAACTCGCGGATTTCGCCAGCTCGCGCTTTCTTGTAGAGGTTCTTCGGATCGCGTGCCTCACAAACTTCCAGCGGTGCGTCGACGAAAACTTCGATAAACTCCGCATTGCCCTCCAGCGCAATCTCGCGCGCACGTCGGCGATCCATTCGATACGGCGAGATGAACGCCGTGACTACCACCGTGCCAGCGTCGGCCATGAGTTTCGCCACTTCGCTTACGCGCCGAATGTTTTCCACGCGATCGATCGGTGAAAATCCTAGATTCGAGTTCAAGCCGTGTCTGACGTTGTCGCCATCGAGCACATATGTGTTCATGCCGCGAAGGAACAGGTCGCGCTCGAGTGACTGCGCTATGGTCGATTTCCCGGCGCCCGAAAGCCCGGTTAACCAAACGACCGCTCCTCGATGCCCGCTACGCATTGCCCGTGCGCGGGCGGTAATTTTTCCCTCAGTCCAGAAGATGTTTTTGCTCTTTGCGATCGTTCGGTCCGTGTAAACACCACCGAAAATCGTGCCGCCACCGCAGATTTGTCCATCGTCTATGATAACGAAGCGGCCAAGGTTCGGAATTCGGTCGTGGTTGTCGATGACCAGCGGTGCGCGGGTGTCAATTGTCAGCTTGCCGGTCTCGTTCCGCTCCAACTGTTCGCGCCCGTCGCTGATTGTCTCGAGGGTGGATGAATCCATCACCTGTTCGATCGAAACGATCTGACATTTCACCTGCTGCGACGCCAGGCGCAGATCGTACGGATGTCCGACCCGTAACGGCTCACGCGCAATCCAGAATAGGTCAGCGTGAAAACGATTCGTTTCGATCGGTGTCTCGTTTTGGTGCGAAGCAATGTAGCCACGCTCCACGAAAATCTGTTCGGCCAAAGTGATCCCGATCGAATCACCGGCAACCGCGGGTTCATTTGCCGGCGCATGCCAACGCTCGATGGCCGCAACAACTGAAGATTTGTTTGCTGGCGAAAATACCAACTGATCCCCGGCCCTGAGCATTCCGGTCTCAACGCGGCCGGCAATGATGCGTCGCCCGTCCCAGCGATAAATATCTTGCACAGAAAAGCGCAGAGGCAGATCCACATCGGGCTTTTGCGGCTCGAGCAGGTCCAGCGCTTCGAGCACGTTCTCGTCGCAATACCATTTCATTTTCATACTGGCCTGCGCGACGTTCTCGCCTTCTTTGGCCGATGCCGGAATGAACGTTCGCGCGTTCAATCCAAGTTCGTTAAGAAATTTCCGGTAATCCTGCTCGATATCGCGAAAGCATTTCTCAGAGTAATCCACGAGATCCATTTTGTTTACGACCACGATGATATCCTTGATCCCCAGCATGCTGAGCAGATATGCGTGTCGCCGGCTTTGTTCGCGCACACCTTCATCTGCGCCGATTACCAGGATCGCCGCGTCCGCTCTCGACGCACCGGTGATCATGTTCTTGAGGAATTCTTTGTGCCCCGGCGCGTCGATGATGGCGTAACGGCGACGCGCCGTACGAAACGGGATCTCAGTCGTATCGATGGTGACGTTTTGCTTCTGTTCCTCAAGAAGCGCATCGAGCAGAAATGCGAATTCAAACTCCATCCCTTCAGCCGCGGAGGCCTTCTTTATTTCCTCGATCTTACCATCAGGCAGAGAACCGGTGTCATGCAGGATGCGGCCGATTAGCGTGGACTTTCCATGATCCACATGACCAACGAAGACCGCGCGTTGCGTCGGCTCAATGTCTGAAGATGGACGTTGAGCGTTGGGCGTTGAGTGTTCGGCGTTTGCTTTTTGCATTACAAAAAACCTTTGGCCCTCAGCTTCTGCATCGCATTGCGCTCATAGTGATCTTGCGCGCGGCCTGCGCGCTCCGTTGTTTTTGTCGCCTCGAGTTCCTCGATAATTTCGTCGATCGTAGATGCGTTGCTTTCGATCGGCCGCGTGATCGGGCTGCATCCTAAGGAGCGAAAGCGTTTCCCGTCGCGCGCAAAATACATCTTTGGGATTGGAATGTTCTCGCGCTGGATGTACCTCCAGATATCAATCTCGGTCCAATCGAGCAACGGCTGCACGCGCACGTGTTCGCTTTTGGCGGCGGTCGTTACGAACTGGCTCCAGAATTCCGGCGGTTGGTCCTTGTAATCCCATTCAAACTGCGCGTTGCGCGGTGAAAAATATCTTTCCTTCGCGCGCGTGGAATCTTCGTCGCGCCGAATGCCCGTGATGAGCGCGTCCCATCTGTATTCGGCAAGGACTTGTTGCAAGGCGACTGTCTTAAGCTCGTGCGTCACTGTCACCGGGTCGTGCGTTTCATAGCCGATGCCGCGGTCACGCGCTTCGGTGTTGATTTTTACGATGAGGTTAAAGTTGTGAAATTGCTTCGCCCATTCACGGAACTCCAGCATCTCTGGAAACTCGTAAGTCGTGTCGATGTGCAAAACCTGAAACGGCACCCGCCCGAAAAAAGCTTTTCGTGCCAGCCAGACGAGCACGTTGGAATCTTTTCCCATCGACCACGGCATGGCGATGTTTTTAAAGCCGTGGTAGGCCTCGCGGAAAATAAAAATGCTCTGGTTCTCGAGTTGGTCGAGATGCGTGCGGCTCGATTCAGTCATCAGACGGTGTTACTGGAAACGATTTCGAAATTAGCCACGGATGAACACGGATTTACACAGATTCATGTCAGGTTATTCAGTGCCTTTTCGTAATCCGTGTTTCATCCGTGTCAATCTATGCCTCGTTTTCTCTTGCGACGATGGACGGTGATCTTAGTGTTTGCTCATGCCGGAAACTCGCTCGACAGCGTACGATTCCAAGATTGAAGGCAACGTGATTTTTACCCGTTTCGATGCGGCGCTTAATTGGGTTCGCAAAAACTCGCTGTGGCCGATGCCAATGGGGCTGGCCTGTTGCGCAATCGAGCTGATGGCAGCCGCCGCTTCTCGCTTCGACATCGCTCGCTTTGGCGCCGAGGTGATGCGGTTTTCCCCCCGCCAATGTGACGTAATGATCGTCGCCGGCACGGTCACCTACAAGATGGCCCTCGCGGTGAAACGCATTTATGAGCAAATGCCGGAGCCGAAATGGGTGATCGCAATGGGCGCGTGCGCTTCGACCGGCGGAATGTATCGCTCGTACGCCACGTTGCAGGGAGTCGACCAGCTTATACCTGTCGATGTGTATATCTCCGGGTGTCCGCCGCGTCCGGAAGCATTGCTTGCAGGCTTGATGAAATTGCAGGAGAAAATTTCAGGAGAGCGTTCTTTCAGAGATCAGACGCCGCAACTGGCAGAGAAGCTCGAGGACGCGCTCGCATGAGGTGGAACGCAAGTGGGGATTGTAGGGCAAGCGCGTCGCTTGCCTTTCGAGGACCTCGAGGCAGGCGGAGCGCCTGCCCTACAACAGCATAGCGCATGACTGGCCAGGAACTGTTCGACTCGCTTGGAAAAGCGCTCTGCGAGAAAATTCAGGCTAAGGCTGAGTTTCGCGGCGAGACCAGTTTCACGATCTCACCGGCTGATCTGCGTGAAGTCGCAAACTTTTGCCGCACCGAGCTTTCCTTCGATTATCTGCTCGACATCACCAGCATCGATAATTTCGGCGAAGAACCGCGCTTCGAACTGATTTACCATCTTTACTCGATGCGACACGGCGTTCATCTGCGCTTAAAATTGAAAGTCCCCGAAGAAATCGGCCCTGTCGATACGGTTTCAGACATCTGGCCGACTGCAAACTGGCACGAACGCGAGGCGTACGACATGATGGGAATCAAATTCAAGGGGCACCCTGATCTGCGCCGCATCCTGATGTGGGATGGCTATCCATTCTTCCCATTGCGGAAGGATTTCCCGCTGCAAGGATTGCCGAGCGACATGCCCGACATCGCTTTCACGAAGGTGACGCCAATGGAAGGTGGCCCATTCGTCACGCTTCCGAGCACCGCGGGCTCAAAAGATCGCGAACCGCGCGCGCGTCCGCCGAAATTATAGGGCGTCCGTGTCAGATACTCTTTCCTGTTCTGGTCCGTCAGGAGCCGCACCTAAACTCGCCTCGCGCCCCGGCAGTCGCGCTCTACCTACGCAGCTGAAACCGGCGGAGCGGTTTCAGGCTTTCGTGTGGCGACCATCACGTCTGGACGCAAAGTTTCGTCGCGCGGAGCGGCAGCTTTGTGTAGCGCCTTCGGATAAGCGATCCGAGTGTGCAGCATTGATAACAGTGTGAATCGGAAGCGATCGGCGATCACTTTGAGTTCGCCCAGCGTGAGATCGCACTCATCCAGTTGACGGTCGTTGATGCGCTCCTCGATTAGCTCGTTCACGAGCGTTTCGATTCTTTGCGGTGTTGGTTTCTCGAGGCTGCGTGAGGCGCTTTCAATGGCGTCGGCCAGGGTGATGATCGCGCTTTCCTTCGTCTGCGGTTTCGGTCCGCTGTAACGAAAACTCTCTTCGTGCACCTCTGGAATATCGTCTTCGCGCAACTTCATGATCTTGCCGCCGGCTCGGGCGTCTTCATGTTGCTGAAGCGCGCGTTGATAAAAATAACGGACAAGCGACGTACCGTGGTGCTCCTGAATAATGTCGATGATGCGCTGGTTGAGGTGATGCTTGAGCGCGAGGTCGACACCTTCTTTAACGTGCGCGATGATAATCAGCGCACTCATGCTTGGCGCAAGGTCATCGTGCGGGTTGCGTTCAAAGCTCATGTTCTCGGTGAAATATTCAGGTTTCACGAGCTTACCAACATCGTGGAAGTACGCGCAGACGCGGCAAAGTGTTGCGTTCGCGCCGACTTTTTCCGCGGCGGCTTCGGCGAGGTTCGCCACGACCAGGCTGTGATGATATGTGCCCGGCGCTTCGATCGTCATGCGCCGCAGCAAGGGGTGATTGAGGTCGGACGCTTCCAGCCAGGAAATGTCGGTTGTTATACCGAACAAATTCTCGAGCATTGGCAGCGCACCGCCCACCAGAGTCGCGGTCAACATTCCATTGCCGATCGCCAGCGCGCTCTGCCATCCGAGCATGCCCCAGTCGTTGGCGATTGGGTAAAACCAGTTGATAGGGCCGATTAGACCAAACGTTAGCGACAACAGCCAGATCGCCAGGCCGACAAAAAATCCGGCATGGATCAATTTGCTGCGCCGTCGAACCTGCAAGGTAAGCGACACCGCAGTAAATCCGCTGATCAGGCTGGTGATTAGAAGAGGCGCATCAATCGGCCCGAATAACATGCTGCTCCACAAGCTGACAAAAAATGCGGCATACAATCCGTGATGCCGCCCCAGCAACACGCTCAGCACTAAAGGCGCAAAAGCATAGGGCGTGATCAATCCGCCCATTTCAGGTTTCAAGAAGCGGTAGCTGCCGCTGTTACAAACGACCAGCAGCAACTTGGTCACCGCGAGTTGGACAAGAATAACGCCAAAGATTAGTAGAATTCGCGAGTTTTGATCAAAACTCTTCGGCTGATTGATCCAAAGCTGCGTAATGGCTGTCGCCAAAACAAGCAACGCGATCACAAAATTCTTCGTCGGTTCCGGTTGTTGGCCACTAAAAACGAGAAACGCCAGGCCAGCCGCAAACAGCGCGAAGATCGATACCTTTACATACGACGCGTTTTCCAGACTTCGCATCAGATCGCTGCGTCCGCGCCGTCGCCGTCGCGTCTTGCGCGACGCGAGCCCACGTCTGATCAGCCGACCGCGTTTGGAGAAATCGAACATCTTTTTCCTCTACTTGCGCGACGGCGATCGGTGCTGCTGATACGCGCCAATGATCGCGCGCACTAGTTCGTGACGAACCACATCGCGCTCGGTGAAATATACCGTCGCGATTCCGGATACGTTTTTCAACGCCTGTAATGCCTCGACCACGCCGGACCGCTTATTAGCCGGCAAATCGATCTGCGTGATGTCGCCGGTAACGACGCATTTGGAATTCACACCGATTCGCGTCAGCAACATGAACATCTGCTCGGTAGTCGTGTTTTGGGCCTCATCCAGAATGACAAAAGCGTTGTTCAAAGTACGTCCGCGCATATATGCCAGTGGAGCAACTTCAATTGTCTGTCGCGCAATTGCCCGCTCCATTTCGTCCGGCTCCAACATCTCACGCAATGCGTCATAAAGCGGACGAAGGTATGGAGTAATCTTCTGTTCCAAGTCTCCAGGGAGAAATCCCAGCGCTTCGCCGGCTTCGACAGCGGGTCGCGTCAGAATGATCCGAGCGACTTGCTCCTTCTTCAGCGCCGCGACTGCCATCGCAACGGCGAGATAAGTTTTGCCCGTGCCGGCCGGCCCGATTCCAAAAACAACGTCGTGTTTTTGGATTGCCTCGACGTACGCCCGTTGGTTCGCGCTTCGCGCCACAATGGGCGGCTTACGCGGTGACGTGGCGATTTTGGTTGAAACAATGTCGCTGAGGTTTTCTTCCTGCTCTTCGGCAACGGATTTAAGCGTGTAATTGAATTCGTGTCGTCGGATGTCCACACCTTGCTGGCGCGCTTTGTCGAGCTGCTCGAACACCTGCTGCGCCTTATCGACACGATTCGGATCGCCCTCGAGTTTGACCCATCCTTCGCGCGTGGTGACTTTCACGCCCAGTGAATCCTCGAGGTCCTTCAATAACTTGATGTCGTTGGCGTAGAGCGACTGCAAAGCGCGCGGACTTTCAAATTGCAGTGTTCGCGTTTCAGGCATAGCTCAAGGAGCGGCAGCCCCTCGAGCCGCCGGGGCCACTACTAAGTCGCCCCTCCTTGTTGTGCGCGATTCGAATCACTCGTTATCGGAATCCGTACACCAGAGCCCAATGCGTCCGTTCCTCTGGCGATTCTTCCACGCTTACGATGATAAAATAACTACCGGTCGCCTTCGGAATCACGTGCGCGGCCGCGAAGTGGCCTTTCTCCCATCCATCTGGTTGCTCCGCCAGTTTTCCGTCCGAATCATAAACGTGAACAGAAACCTTGGCTTTATCGACTTCCGTTCCCAACCAGAACCAATATTCGTTGCCTTTAAACAATTGCTGCCGCACGGCCTTTTTCTCTCCCGACCCAAGGTCCCCTCCCCAGTAATCCTCGCGCACCTGGAATCCCTGTTTCACATAAGGTTCAGCGGCCTGAAGGGCAAATGACTGTGCATCGTCGACGGACGCGACAGCCGAACGATGGAAAGCCAACAGCGCGAGCAACAGCAAGCCCATGCGCAACAGAATTTTCGCGAAGTCGTTCATCGGACTGTTTAGTCTCTGGTGACGATTCCACGGCCAACGCGGGTCGTGATCTCGTTTACCTTCTTCACTGACTCAGGAGGAATGCTTCGATCGCCGACGTCAATTAAAGGTTTCACCGCGACCAGCGCGTCCTGAATCTGGTGAATGATGGGAACATCGAACTCCGGCATCGCCTGCAGCCTCGTTTGAAAATATGAAAGCAGATCGGGCTGGTGCAGTAACTCAGCACCATCGGCAGAAAAATGTTCTGTTACAACCGACGTCAGAACTTCCGTGCCGCGCAGCCAGCCACCCAGGCTCACAAGCTGCGACAACTTTTCATCGTGCACCTCGTTCATGGCCTGTTGCACACTGTTCTGGACGCGATCCAGCTCGCGGCGCACGTTCTCCCAGTTGCGCTTGTCCGCGGCCTCGGTGATCGCTTTCGCGTGCGGGGTGATTGAATTGCCGACGCCAATCCCCTTTGCCAGGTTCAAAACGCGCTGGCCAATGTCTTTTACCGCCGCCGCGTCTTCTGCTTGCACAGCGATAAAACCATCAGCGATAACTGCCCCGAGCAAGAGCGCAATACGCGGCCGTTCAGTAAAGTTCGGCCCTTTATCGCTGCGAACGTGTGCCTTCCAATTCACCGTGCCCAGTTTGTTTAGCGCACCGAAAATTTCATTCGGCAGCGGCACAACAACGTCTTCGACGGTCGTGGAGAATTGTTTAATGTTGATATGCTGTGGCGCCTGGGCAGCACTGGCAGACAATGCCACGCCACAGAGTACGCTCACGCCTAGCCTCAAATGTCTCGTAAACGGAATCATTGCAGTTTCGACTGTTGCTTTCGACTTCGTATTCAGGATTTAATGGAGCGAACTCTAACCGGAACGGTTGCCATATACAAATCCCTACTCAAATCATTATGACTTACCTGAATCGCACCACTTGCCGGTGCCGGCGGTATTGTTGCCTGACTTTGATATGGATCTAAAACGGCTGGAGCAGATCCTCGACCGCTCGCCGTCCAAACGGATCCTGGTTATCGGCGATCTGATGCTGGACGAATTTGTCTGGGGAAAAGTCGGCCGCATCTCGCCGGAGGCGCCAGTACCCGTCGTGGAAGTCACCGGAGAATCGTTCTTCCCGGGGGGCGCTGCCAATGTCGCGCGCAACCTGCGCGAGTTTGTCGACCACGTCGCCACCATCGGCATGCTCGGCAAAGATCGCGTCGGCCAGCAACTTCGAGAACTCCTGGGTGACCAAAAAATCGACGTCTCGAATGCAGTTGAAGAGGAATCATTTCGCACCATTCTGAAGACGCGCATCATCGCGCGTCATCAGCAGGTTGTTCGGGTCGACCGCGAGCAATTTTCCGGGCCATCGGTACGCCAAGTGCAGCAAGTTGTCACAGCTGTACGACAGTGCATCGCAGAGACCGATGCGATTATTTTCGAAGACTACGGCAAGGGCTTTTTATCGAGTGAATTGGTGTCGCAAATCGCAGACGATGCGCGTTCCGCCGGCAAGATTGTTGCCGCTGATCCAAATCCGCGCCATCTGATCGATTGGCGCGACGTCACAGTAGTGAAACCGAACCGCGCGGAAGCTTTGCTCGCCGCTGGTCTACCCGACCGTGAGACGGACACGGTCCCCCCGCAAGACACCGATCTCAGGCGGGCCGGCGAAACGCTTATCAAAAAGTGGAAGGCAAAATACGTGCTGATCACGCTCGGCGAACACGGAATGATGCTTTTTCAACAAAACGAAATACCTCACTATATCTCGACGAAAGCGCGGCAGGTCTTCGATGTTTCAGGCGCAGGCGACACTGCGATTGCGCTGTTTACACTTGGACTCGTCTGCGGTGCCAATCCAGTCGAAGCGGCGGAAATCGCCAATCACGGAAGTGCAGTAGTAGTAAGCAAACTTGGGACGGCGACCGTCACGCGAGAGGAGTTGATCGCCAGTTTCCGTGGCGATAGCGAACATGGTTGACGCGTTGGATCCCGCCGTTTTTATCGATCGCGACGGCACGATCATTCACGATGCGGATTACTGTTCAGATCCCCAACAGGTAAGACTTTTGCCTCGTATCGCCGAAGCGCTGAAGCGCTTAAAATCGCAAGGCTTCAAACTGATCATCATCACAAACCAAAGCGGAATCGGCCGCGGTTTTTTCTCGCTGGAACAATACCGGGCCGTTGAAGCCGAAATTTTGCGCCAACTCGGCAACGACTTGGTCGACGCTACATACTTCTGTCCGCATCTCCCCGATAATGGTTGTGATTGTCGCAAGCCCGCGGCTGGAATGATTCTACAGGCCGCTCGGGAACACCGGGTCGATCTTAGACGCTCTTTTTTGATTGGTGACAAGGAGAGTGATGCTCAGTGCGGGCGGAATGCGGGTGTCCGCACGATCCGCGTTCGAACTGGATTAGACCGCGAGACCATCAATAGCGTCGCAGATTGGGTCGCGGAAGACTTGCCGGAAGCTGTGGAGGTCATTTTGGACAAGAAATCATGATACTGATGTCATCCCGAGCCGCGAAGACGGCGAGAGACCTCACAATCGGTGATCGATTATACGAGCAAGGGCTCGCGCCCCAAGCGCGAGAGCGTGAGGTCCTTCGCTTCACTCAGGATGACCACGCGTTTGGTGAAATGCAAATCAGTCGTACTGGGGCTCAATGAACAAAGCAGTCGGCATTATTCCTGCCCGGTGGAGTTCTACACGGTTTCCGGGAAAACCGCTGTATCCACTTGCAGGCAAGCCGCTTCTAAAGCACGTATGGGAGAAGTGTCAAAGAGCCAAAACCTTGGACTCAGTGATCATAGCCACCGACGATATGCGCATCGCAAACGCCGCTTTCGATTGGGGCGCCCAGGTCGCGCTGACGTCGCGCAGCCATCGAAGTGGTACCGATCGGGTCGCCGAAGTAGCACGTCATGCAAAACACTTCACGTTTATTGTTAATATCCAGGGCGACGAACCGCTGATCGATCCCCCTTTAATCAACAGGCTGGTTCGAAAACTCCGGTCCGATAGCGACGTTAAGATCGTTAGCGCTGCGCATCCCTTTGAAAATCCCGCCGAAGCTTCTTCTCCGCACCAGGTTAAGGTTGTCCTCGATGCCTCCGGCTGCGCACTTTATTTTTCGCGCGCGCCGATCCCCTTTTCAAGGAGCGACGGCTTCCCAGCCGTCGCGGGCCCACGACGGCTGGGAAGCCGTCGCTCCTTATATCTTCGGCACCAGGGTATCTACGGTTTCCGGCGCGAAACGCTCTTACAGTTCGTGAAATGGAAACCGAGCGCGCTAGAACGCGCCGAGTCCCTGGAGCAATTGCGCGCTTTGGAAAATGGTGTAACGGTTCATGTGCTCATCACTGCTGAAGGTTCTCCCGGCATAGACACACCTGAAGACGCAAAAGCGCTAGAGCGAAAGCTTGCTCGCACCAAGCGGGAGACTCGACGTCGATGAAGTACATTTTTGTCACCGGCGGCGTAGTTAGTTCGTTAGGTAAGGGTTTGACCGCGGCGTCACTTGGAACGTTACTCGAATCGCGTCGTTTGCGCGTCGTTCTCCAAAAATTCGATCCCTATCTCAATGTCGATCCGGGGACGATGAATCCGTTTCAGCACGGCGAAGTTTATGTGCTGAATGACGGTGCAGAGACGGATCTCGATCTCGGTCATTACGAGCGGTTCACCAACTGCGTGCTCACCCGGCACAACAATCTTACCAGTGGCCAGGTTTACGAGAGTGTCATTTTGAAAGAGCGGCGCGGCGATTACCTCGGTAAGACCGTGCAAGTCATCCCGCACGTGACGGATCTGATCAAGCATCGCATCCGCGAAATTTCGGACGAGAGCAAACACGACGTCGTCATCACTGAGATTGGCGGAACGACGGGCGATATAGAAGGTCTGCCATTTATCGAGGCGATCCGGCAATTCATTCTCGAAGTTGGACCGCAAAATGTCGTGAACATGCACGTCACGCTTGTGCCGTACATCAAAGCCGCGCACGAATTAAAGACGAAGCCGACGCAGCAAAGTGTCGCCAAGCTCCGCGAGATCGGTTTACAGCCGCAGGTGTTGATTTGCCGCACTGAAAAGCCGCTCGATCACGACGTGCGGCGGAAGCTATCGATGTTTTGCAGCGTTTCTGAGAAGGCAGTTATCGAGGAGCGCGATGTCGAGCATACGATCTACGAAGTGCCATTGACGCTGCACGCCGAGGGGTTGGACCAGCTCGTGTGCGACTTATTGCATCTTCAAACTCCCGAACCTGATCTGGCAGACTGGCAAAAGTTTGTCGAGCGTGTGATCTGTCCAAAACGGCAAGTGAAAATCGCCGTAGTCGGCAAATACATGGATGTGCGCGACGCCTACAAAAGCATCTACGAATCCCTCACTCACGCTGCAGCCAGCGAAGACTGCGGCATCGATCTTAAACTGATCGATGCCGAATCGCTGGAGCACGGTGACGGGCAGCTGAAGGATGCGGCCGGCGTCCTGATTCCTGGAGGCTTTGGCGGTCGCGGTATCGAAGGAAAAATCAATGCCGCCCGTTATGCGCGCGAGCACAAGATTCCGTTCCTGGGCCTTTGTCTCGGCATGCAAGTCGCCACGATTGAATTTGCCAGGAACGTTTGCGGCATTGGAAATGCAAACAGCACCGAGTTTGACAAAAACACAGCAGAGCCGGTGATCTCGTTACTGGAAGAACAGCGTGGCGTTCGAAACAAAGGCGCAAGCATGCGGCTCGGTACCTGGCCGACGAAAATCGTCCAGGGAACTCTTGCAGAAGAAATCTACGGCGACACCGAAGTCACCGAGCGCCACCGCCATCGTTACGAGTTCAACATGAAGTATCGCGACCGAATGGACGCAAAGGGTTTTGTAATTTCGGGAACCTCACCCGACGGTACACTCGCGGAATTGATCGAGCTTCGCGATCACCCGTATTTCGTCGGCTGCCAGTATCACCCGGAATTTCAGAGCAAACCGAACAAGCCGCACCCGCTCTTCAAAGGTTTTATTCACGCGTGCCTTGCGCGCGAGCTCGGCCGTGCGCCGCGCGCTCCAGCCGATCCATTATCGCCGCGCCGAGTCCCTGAGACGGAACTCGTTGCGCAATGATGAGATCGAGTCCAAGCCCATCCAGCTCACGCAAGTAGCGAAACAAATTAGCCGCTGCCTCGCGCAGATCTTGGCGTTCGCTCAGGTTTCGAACGACGGCGAACATTTTGGAGTGGCGGGTTTCGAGCGGTGATGACGCGCCGCGTGGAAAAGCGCCGCTCCAGGCCAGCAATCCCACGCGCTGATTTTCCTCCGGGACAACCGACTCCATATCATCAACCAGGCGCATTGGCGTTGTCGGTGCGTAATGCGATGACACTTGCCCTGGGACTGAAATTCTTTGCGGCGCCGCGGCAACGCTCACTTTGCCGAATTCGGATAGCCGCTCCGCTGTAACCGGGCCGCGACGCAAGATCTGGATCTGACCGGCCGAAACCGCGACAATTGTCGATTCAATTCCGTGTTCCGTGGGGCCACTATCGATGATGAGCGGGATTCGTCCGTCGAGTTCATCGACAACGTGCTGTGCTGAAGTCGGACTGATGTGACCAAACCGGTTTGCGCTTGGCGCCGCCAGCGGCCGATCCACTTCGCGCACGATTGCGGCCAGAACCGGATGCGCGCTGATTCGAATTGCAACGCTGTTAAGGCCCGCAGTCACGATTTCAGGAACGATTTCGCGCTTCGGCAAAACGATCGTGAACGGTCCAGGCCAAAACTTGTTGGCGAGTTTCAAGATCAAGTTTCGGTCTTTCGGTGGCACATCGGCAATTTTCTCCAGCCAACTGCGGCTAGGCAGATGAACAATGAGCGGATCGAAGCGAGGACGCTCTTTGGCTTCGAAGATTTTCGCCACGGCGATTGGATTGAGCGCGTCACCAGCGAGACCGTAAACGGTCTCTGTCGGCAGCGCGACGATGTCGCCCTGGCGCAATAGTTCAACCGCCGCGGCGCGGTCGGTCGAAATTACGGTTCTCACGGGGGCAACTTCGCAGCCAACACTGCTTCGGACTGTTTCCGCCGAAACGCTTTCAATTTTTCGCGAAGCGCCTCATCGGATGTCGCGAGAATTGCTGCGGCGAGCAACGCGGCGTTCTTTGCGCCCGCGTCGCCAATTGCCAGTGTGCCGACTGGAATACCGCCCGGCATTTGAGCAGTCGATAAGAGTGAATCGAGCCCTTGCAGCTTTGATTGAATCGGAACACCGAGGACTGGCAACCACGTGTGCGCAGCAATCACTCCCGCCAAATGTGCCGCTCCGCCCGCGCCTGCAATAATGACTCGCACGCCGCGGTCCGCTGCGGTTCGGGCAAATTCGGCGGTCGCGTCGGGCGTGCGATGAGCGGACAGAACGCGCGCTTCATTTGGCACTCCAAGGCCATCCAGCGTTTCGACGGCGTGACGCATCGTGTCCCAATCCGATTTGCTGCCCATGATAATGGCAACCAGAGGCTTCGATCCAGGCATGCGAAAATTGTAGGGCGTTTCGGCGAAACGCAAAGCTTTCCTCGTTTCGTTAATACCGCGCTTCAGCGCGGTGGGTCACGCATCGCGGGAAGGCAAGCCGTTTAAACCGCTTTCTCAGGGTTACGCTGAACACACCTAGCTGAAGCCAGGTGTTAATGAGATATTGCGTCGTGACTGGTCGTGGTCAATCCATCGTTCTCATCGGCATGATGGGCGCTGGAAAGTCTTCCGTTGGACGTTGCTTGCAGCGGCGAACGGCCCTCGCGTTATTCGACACCGACGAGATCGTTGCCTCGAAATTCAGAATGTCGATTCCGGAAATCTTTGCCAAACACGGCGAGGAGGAATTCCGGAAATCGGAAACGGAAGCACTTCGCAGTCTGGCAATGACGGAACAAGCGATCATCGTTACCGGCGGCGGCATTGTGCTGCTCGACGAGAACGTCGAGATTCTAAAACGCCGGGGCGTGGCGGTCTGGCTCGACGGCGAGGAAGAAACGCTGTTCAAACGCGCTTTAATGTTGGGTAATCGGCCGCTGCTGCACGGCGACAATCCAAGACAAGCGTTCGCACAAATGCTCAGAACACGGCTGCCGCTGTACGCGAAAACTGCGCATCTGCGTATCGACACATCGGCGCTCACGGACGAAGAAGTTGGAATAGCGATTTTGACCAAGCTTAGGAGATTTCATGGCAGCCAGGAGCCGGGACAGCCAATCCCGCCTACAGCATCATGACTGAGACTTGCGCACAGGAATTGAAGCGACAGGTCGTCGCGTTTGCGCGACAGATTGGGTTCGATTCATGTCGCGTGGCGGCTTGCGGCCAACCGGCGCATGCCAACGAATTTCGCGCGTGGCTGCGCGAAGGCGCACACGGCGAAATGCATTACATGCAACGCGGGGAAGAGAAGCGTTGCGATCCGCAAAAGATCTTGCCCGGTACGCAGTCGATTGTAGTCCTGGCGTTGAATTATTTTCAGGGAGGCGCGGCCCTCAGGGACGCGGCTACAGCGAAAACGGGCAAGATCGCGCGGTACGCCTGGGGCGATGATTACCACGATGTGATCAGGACGAAGCTCGACGAGATCGACAGTTTTCTCCGGCAACTCGGTGGACGCCAAAAATGTTACGTCGATACAGGTCCGATTTTGGAGCGGGACTACGCAGCGCAAGCCGGCACCGGCTGGCATGGCAAAAATACGATGTTGATAGGCGAACGGCTTGGGACGTGGTTTTTTTTGGCCGAGATTTTGACGACGCTTGAATTGCCGCCAGATGAACCGATCCCGGATCGCTGCGGAACGTGCGAACGCTGCATCACTGCCTGCCCCACGGGAGCAATCACTGCTCCTCACCGGCTTGATGCTCGTCGATGTATTTCCTATTTAACAATTGAACTCAAAGGCTCAATTCCGCTTGAGCTCCGCCCGCTGATCGGAGATCGGATTTTCGGGTGCGACGATTGCCTGGAGGTTTGTCCTTGGAACCGCTTCGCGCAGGTTTCTCACGAAACAGCTTTCGCGGCGCGCCAATCCACAGCCGGCATGTTGTTGCGTGATTACTTGGAGCTGAATGACGATCAGTTCCGTGAGCTGTTTAAGAAGTCACCGATCAAGCGAATTAAGCGCCGCGGCTTTCTCCGTAACGTGTGTGTAGCGTTGGGCAACGTAGGTGACGCGTCTGACCTTCCGGCTCTCGAACGCGCTGCGGCAGATCCGGAGCCGTTAATCGCAGAACATGCGGCATGGGCGATTGAGCAGATTCAGGCTCGGCAGAGCAGCAGTCACTCTGGATTCGCAAACAAAATCGACCTCGTGGAAGAAAGCGGCAATCAAGTGAATCCAAACGACTTCCTCGCTGCATCTCAACTTTGTCATGAACGGGATTTCGTTTGCCAGAATCAAAGAACCAATTGAGCCTGAGGCTTTCACCGCGCGAACCGCCCCTGCCATGCATCAAGCCGTAAGCACGCCTGCGCCCGCGCCCTTAACCGCCAAGCAGCGTCGCGGCCGGCGTAAGAAGCAAATCATCTACGGTTCGATCGGCCTGATTGTGCTCTGCATCGTTGCATTGATCATGTGGAGCAAGCGCGAGAAGCCGATCCCGGTCACCACTGAAACGGCCATTCGCAAAACGATCGTCCAAACTGTTTCGGCCACGGGAAAAGTGCAGCCCGAAACGGAAGTAAAAATTTCTCCCGAGGTCGCCGGCGAAATCATCGACTTGCCGGTTGAAGACGGGAAACAGGTAAGAAAGGATGATCTGCTGGTGCGAATCAAGCCCGATTCGTACAAAGCGCTCGTCGAACAGCAGGAAGCAGCAATCAGTGCCGCGAAAGCGACGAATCTTCAGCAGAAAGCCACGATGCTCAAAACGGAACACGACTTCAAAAGAGCGGAGGATTTGTTCAACAAGAAGCTGATCTCAGAACAGGAATTCAATGCGGCGCAAGCCGCTATCGACGTGGCAAAGAATACGTATGAGAGTTCGCTTCACGAAATCGAGCGCGCAGAGGCTGCCTCGAGCCAGGCGCGCGATCAACTGTCCAAGACGACGATATATTCGCCGATGGACGGCACAGTCACTGTTCTCAACAGCAAGCAGGGCGAACGGCTTGTGGCGACAGGACAATTTGCGGGCACGGAAGTCATGCGCGTCGCCGATCTTGCTCACATGGAAGCCCGCGTCGATGTGAACGAGAACGACGTCGTGAACGTGAAGATCAACGACAAGGCTGAAATCAAAATCGATGCATACGGCGATCGGAAATTTCACGGCACGGTTTACCAAATCGCTAATACCGGAAAAACCACCGGTTCTGGTACGCAGGAAGAGGTTACAAATTTCGAAGTCAAAATTCGGATCGAAGACACCGACGTGACGCTGAAACCGGGACTCAGTTGCACGGCGGACATCCGCACAAACGAAGTTAAAGATGTCGTGGCTATTCCCATGCAGGCGGTGACCATTCGCACTGGTGACAGCAATTTGAGTCCGGAAGAAATCGAAAAGAAAAAGCAGAAGGTCGCGCAGCGCGACAAAGGCGATAACAATGCTGAGTTCGTCAATCAGCGCGCAGAGCAAGCCGCGCAGAGGGAAGAGCGCGAAAAAATCGCGAAGGTCGTGTTCCTGAAAAAGACCAACAAGGCTCACATGGTGAAAGTCACCACCGGAATTTCGGACGACACTTACACGGAAATCAAAAGCGGCCTACAGCCTGGCGATGAAGTGATTTCGGGAACTTACAGCGCCATTAGCCGGAAATTGAAGGAGGGCGCGACGGTCGCTTACGACAAAGAGGGGATGAAGTGATCGGTGATCAGTGATTTGTGATCGGCTGCGCTAGTCCCGGATCACCGTTCATCGATCGTTGATTACGATGTTGACGTCGCGTTTATGAGTTCGAACCATGCTCGTCCAAGCGGTCCGATCGTGATCGACATTGAGAATATCACGAAGGAGTACGTGATGGGCGAAGAAATCGTTCGCGCGTTGCGCGGTGTGACGTTGCAGATTCGCCGCAACGAATACATCGCCATTATGGGCCCGAGCGGCAGCGGCAAGTCGACGCTGATGAATATGCTCGGCTGTCTGGATACACCGAGTTCGGGCCGCTACGAATTCAATGGCAAGAACGTTGCCGAGATGGACGACGACGAGCTGGCCGCTATTCGCAATCGCGAAATCGGTTTCGTGTTTCAAACTTTCAATCTTCTGCCGAGATCGACGTCGCTACGCAACGTCGAACTGCCGCTGATTTACGCCGGCATCGAGCCAGAACGGCGGATAGAACGAGCGATGCAGGTTCTAAGGGACGTCGGGCTGGGCGATCGTGTTCATCACAAACCCAATGAACTTTCAGGCGGTCAACGCCAGCGCGTCGCCATCGCACGCGCTCTGGTAAATGGACCCTCCATTATTCTCGCCGATGAACCGACGGGCAATCTCGATTCGAAAACTGGCGAAGAAATCATGGAACTGATTGAGCATTTGTATCGACGCGGCAATACCATCATTCTGGTGACCCATGAACGCGATATTGCGGCGCATGCGCGCCGGACTGTGCATCTGCGCGACGGGATCATCGAAATGGATCACGCCGGATTTATTCCAGAAATTGACGCGCCGATTGAAGCCACACCCGTGAGATCAACGTGAAACGTTTCCTGTACGAGCTGAGCGAGAGCTGGAAGATTGCGGCTTCGCAAATGCGCTCGAACTTGACGCGCTCAACCCTCACCGCCCTGGGCGTCATCATCGGTATTATCGCCGTCACTTTGATGGGCACCGCTGTAAACGGCATCTCAATAGGCTTTGATAAAAGTATGGCCGTGCTCGGCGACGATGTTCTGTACGTGACGCAATGGCCGTGGAAACCGGTGGACGACTGGTGGAACTATCGCGATCGCAAGAAAATCAAAACCGAATATGCCGAGACATTAAACCGGATGATCGCCGCGACGCCGAACTCAAATCTGATCACAGCGGTACCCACATCGAATTTGATGCGATCGGTAAAGTACGGCGGCAATCAAGTCGATAACGTGTTCGTTCTTGGGACAACTTCCGATTTCATAATCACGTCCACGATCGAGTGCACGGCCGGGCGGTTCTTTAACGACCTCGAATCGCGTGGCGGTGCCAACGTTGTCGTGATCGGCTACGACGTGGCGGACGCGCTGTTCCCTTCACAGAGTCCGCTGGGCAAATCGGTGCTCATCAATGGCCAGCTGTTCAAGGTTGTTGGCGTCAATAAGCGACAGGGAACGTTCCTCGGCCTTTTTAGCTGGGACTCAATGGTGGCGATGCCGCTGGCCGCGTTTGACAAATATTTTTCCGCCAAAACCGAATCGGACATACGCGTCAAAGTTAAAGACAAGAACAGGCTCGATGACGCCAGGGACGAGCTCACCGGTTTGGTGCGGCGCGTGCGCGGATTACCACCGGAGAAGAAAGATGATTTTTCGATCAACGAGCAGCAGGCGTTTAAAAGCACGTTGGACCCTGTGAAAAACTCAATTGCGATTGCCGGCTTGTTCATCACGGGCCTAGCTCTGTTCGTCGGCGCGATCGGCATCATGAACATCACTTTCGTCAGTGTGAAAGAGCGCACAAAAGAAATCGGGACGCGCAAAGCGCTCGGTGCGCGGCGGCGAACAATTCTGCTGCAATTCCTCATCGAATCGACAGCGCTCTGTCTCTTCGGTGGATTCATCGGACTACTGTTCGCCTATCTGATGTGCTTCGGAATTGGCCAGGCTTTTCCGTCATTCCCCATTCACTTTTCCGTCGGCCTCGTGATTGTCAGCATGATCGTTTCAGTACTCACAGGTCTGTTCTCCGGCTTCGCGCCCGCGTGGAC
>DATBDI010000169.1:0-2456 GCA_036270025.1 Candidatus Udaeobacter sp.
TCGATCCGGGTTTTAAAGTTTACCCCGCCGATGTCGTTTAGGCGGATCTCCCGTTCCCTTTTCGTAACGGGTGGATGACCGTCGCCGGAGCGTCTGACTTCCAATCAAGGCCTGTCATGTTCTTCGAGCGACTCAGCCTCCGAGGTTCGTCAAATATCGGTTCGGGAATCTCACCTGCAATCTCGAGCAACGCAGGGTAAATGTTTACATCCCGAAAACGCCTGCTCGCGAAAGCATTCGGAGTTCGGGATTCAAAAGCCGCTGGTTGAGAGTTGAACGGAAAGCACTGGTTTCCTGCCCAACCCTCAACGAGCGGCTCTCACTCGGAAGATAAGCTTCCAGCTTGTCTCGGACGACGAGCATCTTGCTTGTCGAAACTGTTCGACAGGCTGGCAGCCTGTCGGCCGAGTCAGCCAGGATGGCTAACTTCCACTCTCAAAGAACTATTCGCGCAATTCTGCGCCGAGGTCGCGCCGCAATCGCTCGCGAATTTTCGCGTGCTTCTCGTTCACTTCCTCGTTTGTGAGTGTGCGACTTCGGTCTCGATATGTCAATCTATATGCGAGCGACTTTTGTGCCGCTCCTACTTCACCGCCGCTAAACACATCGAATAGCTCCACGTTTTCCAAAAGCGGCTCACGCGGTTCGTGGATCGCGCGCCAAATTTTTTCGTGTGAAATTTCCTCAGGCACAACCATCGCAATATCGCGAGTAACGGCTGGAAATTTCTCGATCTCGCGAAATTTTTTCCTCAGCTCCTCCGGCACCAAAAGAAGATCGGCATGCAACTCGGTGACAAACACTGGCCCTGACGCGGTCGTTTTCGCCGCGGAAAGTTGTCCGCCAAAACCGATCATCCGATCCCCCGAAAAAACGTCGACCGGCAGCGTGAGATCAGGAAATTTTCCGGGGCGAAAGGAAAGATTTGGAACGACGCATTCGAGCGCGCCCTTGAGATCAAACAAATCGAGGCCGCGGTTCGATACGGATCGCCAGTTCGCCGTGCCCGCGACATTTCCCCAGATTAAGACTCCAAGATGCCGCTCTTCTTTTCCGGCTGGCGGAATAAACGCGCGACCGATCTCGAAAATCGCCACACGTTCCGCGCCCGCGCGAATGTTCCGGTCAAGCACCGGGAGCAATCCTGCTAAAATGCTCGGCCGCAACGCGACGGCATCTTCACTGAGCGGGTTACGGAGCTCGATGGCGCCTTCGGTGAAAACGAATCGTTCGCGCGGAAGCAATTTTGAAGTTCGCACTTCATTGAGACCAACTGCTGCGAGTCGGCTTCGCCACGCTGATTCCACATCGTGCGCGTGATCGGCTGCACTGGAAGCCGTGAAACGACTTCGGTTTGTCCCTGGGATTTTCTCTGCGCCGTACGCGCGGACGACTTCCTCTATAAGATCGACATCGCGCTGCAAATCGCGCCGATAGCTTGGAATTTTCCATTTCGTAGTTTTAGCAGCACTAGTCTTCATTAAACCAAAGCCTGTCAGAATCTCGTCGATAGCTTTTGGTTTGATCGAGATTCCAACGACTCGATCGCATTTGTCGTAACTCAGCGAAACATCCGCGGGATTCGGCGGCAGCTTGCCGTCGAGATTGATTTCTTTTGCGGGAGTTCCGCCGGCAATCTCTTGAATCAATTCGGTGGCGCGCTGCGATGCTCGCAAAATCATTTCGGGATCGACACCGCGCTCGAAGCGGTAACTCGCGTCGGTCGGCAAATTCAAGTTGCGTGCAGTTCGTCGAATGCTCGCCGGCAAAAAGTAAGCCGCTTCGAGCAAAATGCTGTTCGTGGAATCGGTCACCCCTGTTTCCTCGCCGCCCATGACGCCTCCGATCCCAACCGCGCGCTCTTGATCGGCAACGACGAGATTGTCCGGCTTGAGCGAGTAAGTCTTTCCATCCAGCGCGAGAAACTTTTCGCCATCGCGTGCGAGCCGCACGTTGATGTCGCCTCTTAATTTATTGGCGTCGAACGCATGCGTGGGTTGTCCGAGCTCGAGCATCACGAAGTTGGAGATGTCCACGATGTTGTTGATCGAACGGATGCCGACGCTCTCAATTTTCGCTCGCAGCCATTGCGGGCTCGCGCCGACCTTCACGTTGTCGATCTTGCGCGCTGAAAAGAACGGACATTCACGGGTCGCGGTAATCGTCACGCCAGATCGTTGTAGGGCAGGCGCTCCGCCTGCCGAGGGCAATCGATGCGGCTGCCCTACAATTTTGTTCGTCAGCGCCGCGATTTCGCGTGCCAGACCGAAATGGCTCAGCAGATCGCCACGGTTTGGCGTGATCTCGACGTCGAGAATCGTGTCCGCGGGGAAAAGATCACCGATCGGCGCGCCGATTTTTGCTTCTGGCGACAAGATCAAAAGGCCGGACGCATCCTCGCCAAGGCCGAGCTCGATTGGGCTGCAAAGCATTCCTTCCGATTCGACACCGCGCAG
>DATBDI010000170.1:0-1813 GCA_036270025.1 Candidatus Udaeobacter sp.
CTCATCTTCGACAGTGCGATTTGCAAGTGGTTGATGGGCAATAGCAATCAGCGCCGCGGTGGCGGTTTGGCACTACATTTTAGTTGCTGGGATCAGGCTGAGGCGTCGCGCACGGTGGGCGGCAGCGCAACGCCGGCCGCACGAATAGCGAGGCTGGCGGCGGGGCGTGGAGCGGAGCGCACAATGAAGCGCTTGCCGTCCTGCTCGATTTCAGTCTCGGTGAGCGAGTCCAGATCGGCGATGATTTCCGGCCAGGAGCCGGTGCGGCCAAGGGCGGCGATGCGGTCCTCCAGTGCCTTCTTCAGCACCAGGGCGAGGAAGCTGCAGAACACGTGGCCGCGGATGGTCTCGTCGAGCTTATGGAAGATCGGGCGGGTCGAGAACAGATGCTTGGCGGTGCGGAAGGTTTGCTCCACCGTCCACAGCTGCTTGTAGCAGAGCATGGCTTCGAGCGGGTTGAGATCGGTGTTAGTGCGCAGCACGAAGACGCCGTCGAATCTTTTCTCCTCCTCGACCTTATCGGGATCGATCGCGAAGTGATCTTGGCTGATCGTCTTCAAGTAGCGTCGATAACCGGTGTTGCCGACCAGCGCCTTGTCGCCCTTGGCGAGTTGCCGCTCCAGTGCGGCTATGATCGAAGCGCGATCGGCGGCATCCTTCGCCGCCTCCTGATGGTTGCGGCAGACGATGTAGCGCCGCCCGGCCAGCATCACCGTCTTGGCCTCGTAATCAATCTCCTTGCCACGCTTCTTCATCACCAGCGGCACGAACGGCGCCGGATCGTCGAGCACCAGTTCGCGCACCAGCTTATCGGTGCGTTCGCGCACACCCAGGATATACAGCAGCCGCCGCGCCTCCAACTCGGCTATGGTCTCAGCACTGATCATGCCGCGGTCGGCGACCACGCACACGCGCGTGATGTCGAAGCGCCGCCGCAACCGGTCGATCACCGGAATCAGAGTCGTCACGTCGGCAGTATTGCCGGGCCACATCTCCGAGCACACTGGCCGCCCGTCGCCGTCGAGCAGCACGGCGAGGATCATCTGCCGCAGGTCAGGGCGATGGTCCTTGCTGTAGCCGTGCTGGCCCAGCGTTTGGCCGCCGGCGCCCTCGAAGTAGAGGCTCGTGGTGTCCATGAACACCAGGTCGAGCCGCGTGAACAGGTCGCGCCGGTGCGCGAACAGCCGCTCCTCCACCACGTCCTTCAGGCAGCGCGGCGAAAACGGCGTGCGGCCGTCCTGCTCCTTCTCAGAAAGTTCCTCTCCCAGCCAGGCCATCGCCCGATAGAGGTGGTGCAGATCGAGTCCCTCGACGCCGGCGATCGCATAGTCCTCGCGCCAGCGATCGGCGGCGCGGTCCGAGCCGCTCACGAACAGCAGGTGCAGCACGGTGAGGAATACCGCCCGCTCCAGCGTGAATTTATGCCCGCGCTTCCCGGCGAGATCGGCGATCACCGCGGCGCAACCGGTCTCCTCCCACAACCGCTCGAACACCAGCGCCGGTCCGATTCGGTGGACCGCGATCTTGATCGCCGCATCATCGGCTGCCGCGCTCAGCATCATGGCCTTGGCCGCAAACCGCGCCCCCGAGCGCACCAGCCGCTCCAATTGGCCGCTGGCCTGCAGATCCTCGAAGCGCCCCAGCGTCGCAATTACCTGCTGACGGACTTGGTCGCCTTCGCGGCGGCTCTCCACGATCTGCAGATAGGCACGCCCGGCCGAGGTCTTGCGGCGAAAATACATGGCGCCTCCACATGCTGGTGCGCACATGGAGTCGCGATTCGTCCGAAATATTCAAGCAAAATCCAACCAAA
>DATBDI010000171.1:0-15176 GCA_036270025.1 Candidatus Udaeobacter sp.
ATTGCTCCACCCTCAGTCGTGGCAACGATTTTCTGTCGCACGCCGTCAACTTTGGCGTCGAAATCCGAGATCTGTTTGCGAAGCGGATCGTCTTCCGGCAATGCTGCGCCGCTCTGGATAAGCGATTTCCGCAACATGATAATCCGATCCATCAGTGCGCTTTCATCACCAAATAACCCATGGACTCGCATGGCTGCGTCGAACTGCGCCTTGCGATCTGCCTCGCCGAATTTCGCGCGCCGATCCAGACCCACGGTCAACTTTGTATCGACGACTTTGCCTGCCTTGGTGAGGCGCAGAGTGTAATCGCCGGGCACAAGGCGTGGTCCACGCGTGCCAGCCCCCGCGATTTGCGCGGCGGGTGGCACGCGCGGCGGCTTTGCTCGCATCGTCCACATCACGCGATTCAGCCCGGGGCGTTTGCTCGCGGGCAGTTCATCGATGACCCGACCGGAGGAATCGAGAACTTCCAGTTTCATTTTGCCGAACAGATGACGCTCGCGCTGGTAATAATTGATCACTGCGGCGTCAGGCGGATTGTCGCCGACGAAAACCGCGTCTCCATTTGCCCATCCGCCCGTGCCTTCGATTCGTTGTTGCACCGGGCCCGCCGAGACAAACGCGACATCCTGCTTCAACAGCTCCGGCGTCAAGGCGCGGAGCGGCGTTATATCGTCCACGATCCAGATGCCGCGTCCGTGCGTCGCCAAAACGAGATCGTTGTCACGCGGATGAATCGCAATGTCCCGGACGGCGACAGCAGGAAAATGGTTGCCTTTGAATTGGGCCCAGCTTTTTCCGCCGTCGACTGAGGCCCAAAGCCCGAATTCGGTGCCCATAAAGAGAAGATCGGGTTTCACCAAATCTTCCTTCACCACGTGAGCGTACCCACGAACGCCTTTAGGATCCTGCGCGGTAACAAGCGGCGTCCACGTTTTGCCGTAATCAGTGGTTTTGAAAACATACGGCGCCATATCGCCGAACGTGTGCCGATCAAAGGCCGCGTACGCGGTGCCCGCGTTGAAGTTGCTGGCCTGGACCCAGTTCACCCACGAATTCTTCGGCAGGCCAGGGATGTTACCGACCACGTTCGTCCAGGTTTTCCCGCCATCGCGCGTGAGTTGAAGATTCCCGTCGTCCGTGCCGACCCAGATGAGTTCCTTCTGCTTGGGCGATTCGCTGATTGAGTAAATCGTCGTGTGCATTTCCGCAGACGAATTGTCCACGGTCACGCCGCCGGATTTTTCCTGCTTCTGTTTTTGCGGATCGTTGGTGGTCAGGTCCGGCGAGATGCGTTCCCAATTCTGGCCGTGATCGCGTGAGCGAAACAGAAATTGCGCTCCAATGTAAATCGTTCCCTTCTCGTTAGGCGAAAGCGCGATTGGCGTGTTCCAGTTAAACCGGAGCTTCTCGTTGTAATTCGGCCGCGGCTTGATATTGCGCGCTTCGTGCGTGTTGCGATTGACTCGGCCAATCTCGCCGCCCTGGTACTCCGCATAAATGTAACTAGGATCAGCTGGGTCTTCGAACATCCAAAACCCATCGCCGTTGTACATATTTTCCCAACGATGATTGGTGATGCCTCCGGGGTACTCCGAGTCGCCGACCCATGAACTATTGTCCTGCAACCCGCCATACACGTGATACGGGTCGCTGCCATCGAGGCTCACATGATAGAACTGGGACACCGGCAGATTCTCACCTTTCCACCATTTGCTGCCGCCATTGTACGAGTACCACATTCCGCCGTCGTCTCCCGCAAACACGACCTGCGTGTTTGTGGGATCGATCCATACATCGTGGTCGTCTCCGTGCGCGCCTTGGAAGCCGCCGACCACCGCAAAGCTTTTTCCTCCGTCATCGCTAACAATCAATGCGCCGTCGGTCTTGAACAGGCGGTCTGGATTTTTTGGATCGACGATCAGGTTCGCGAAATAAAACGGTCGCCACACCATCCACTGGCTCTTGTCACGTTTTTGCCACGTCGCACCGCCGTCATCCGAAACGAACAACGCGCTCTCAGGCGACTCCACAAAACAGTAAACGCGCTGGGCGTTCGACGGAGCAACGGCTATCGCCAGACGACCATATGGCTTTTTCGGGAAGCCTTTGTTGGCCTCCGGTGTGATCTCCGTCCAGGTGTTTCCGCCGTCGATGGAACGAAACAATCCGCTTGCCGAAGGCGACGTAGGGCCGTCGCCGCCGGAGCGGTACTCCCAGCCTTTGCGCCGGAAATCCCACATCGTTGCAAACATGATGTCGGGATTGCTCTGGTCGATCGCGATATCGGTGCAACCCGTCGAGAGATTTGCTCCTTTGAGCACCTGCTGCCATGTCTTGCCGCCATCGCTCGTTTTGTACAGCCCGCGATCGGGCGAATCGCTCCACAACGCGCCGGGCACCGCGGCGAAAACCGTGTCGCTATTTCTCGGATCAACGACGACGCGCGAAATGCGTTCCGATTTTTCCAACCCGGCCCGCGTCCACGTTTCACCGCCATCAGTTGATTTGTAAATTCCATCGCCAATTGAAACGCTGTTGCGAGTCCACGATTCACCCGTTCCGACCCAGACATTTTTGGAATTCTTCGGATCGAGCGCGATCGCTCCGATCGATTGGACAGTCTGCTCGTCGAACACGGGACGGTAACGCGTTCCGCTGTCGTCGGATTTCCAAACACCGCCACTGGCCGTGCCGACAAGCAGCGTGGTCTTACCCGAAGGCTCGTGAACGCCAGCGATGCAGGAAATGCGCCCGCTCATTGCCGCGGAACCTATGTTGCGCGCACCGAGGCCGGAGATGGTTGCGGAGTTGAACGGCGTTTCCTGAGCCTGGGTCGCAACCGCGCAAAGCAAAAGCGATGCCACGACGCACCGCACTCCAACTCCGAAAGTTTTCGCCAGTCCAGCACTTCGTGCGAAATTACCAGACGCGTCGGTTCGGTTTTGCGAAAGCTGTGGGAGGGCGCGCGTGTCCCCACGCCCGTTTGGGTAATTCAACATCCTCATCTATTGATTAGCGCTTTGGTTGCGGGAGAGCTATTTGCCCGGGAAAGTGAAACATCCCGTCGTCCACCGGCACGTTGGCTTCGACTTTGTCGATGATGGTTCTTTGTTTGTCCGGCGCCCCCTTGCCTCCGGACTCGATTGAAGTTGGTACGAATACGCCGTCCACTTTTTCATAGTCGCCCAAATCAATTTCTTGTTCTTCGTACGCGCCGTGTCGCATCCGTCCGGTCAGGATCCGGATTTCAAGGAAGTGATTGGGATCGAGATAAACAAAACTGACGTCACCATTTTTCCGCACAACTTTCAACTTGTGCGCCGGTGTGCCATCAACGTCTTCCGTTCCGAGGTATTCAACGGTGCTTCCCTTTTCTTTCCAATCAACGAGCGGTCCATCGATCTCGCTATCCTCGATCAGCGCTTTGGCGTCGTCGGCAGACATACGCTCCGGATCCTTGCGTCCAAAAAATGGCGACACTCTCCATGCGTCTTTGCCGTCATACGCCTGGATCTGAGTCATGCCTTGCAGGGAAGCCTCGGTGCGGACTTCGTCCGGTCGCTTCTTGGTTTCCAGATAACCCAGTTCGATCTGGCCCTGCTGCACCAGTAGCTTGCCCGTCGCGCGCAGCGATTGCAGATTGCGCAGCGCAGCCGCGCCTCCTTTGGCTTCGATATTTTTCGCGACCAATTCATCAACCGTCAGCTGACTTTTATCTTGCGCGAAACCTTCTGACGCAACGAGCACGGCGGATATGAAAGCGATTAGATGACGCAAATGCATACTGGTTTGGCGACGAATAGGAGACACCATGCCGCCATCAAGTGTTCAAAGCAGATGACAATGCAAGTTGTTCTCGAAAAAAGTTATATTGTGGATGCCAATAAGGCAATTTTCGTGTCCGGAATTGCCGATTAAAGTTCACGCCGAAATAAATCGTGCCTTCAAGCAAAAAAAACAAAGCTCGATCCATGCCGGATGCCACGGCTTCTCGGCGTTCTGCTGTTCAGCAACAGCAACAAAAACGTGGCAAACGAAAATCCGACCCTCCGTACGTCTCTGTCCTGCCCGGCTCATGGCAACTCAATAGCGGCATTGTCCTTCTGTGTATCGTCGCTACTGCCGTGCTTTATGCGGGCGATCTTCATCTCGGTTTTTTCAGAGTCGACGATCAGCAGTATGTCGTCAGCAATCCGTGGATACAGGGAATAACGTGGGAGCATCTCACGCAGATTTTATCCAGTCCTTACTACCTAAACTATTCCCCTCTCCATTTGTTATCCTACGCGCTTGATTGCGCAGTTGGCGGCTTAAACGCATACGCATTCCATTTATCAAGCAATCTCTGGGCCGGAATTGTTGCCGGTTTTGTGTATCTCGTTGCACTTGCGGTAACACAGGAACGCAGAACTGCTGTGGTTGCGGCCTTGCTATTTATTGTTCATCCAGCGCACGTGGAAGCGGTCGCATGGATTTCGAGCCGCAAGGATTTGGTGGCCGCTGCATTTTTGCTGCCTTCTGTCCTTGCATACCTAAAATACAGACAGCGTGGTGCAATCGGCTGGTACATCGCTTCCCTTGTCCTGTTTCTCTTTGCATTGCTGGGAAAATTATCCGTTGCCGCTTTCCCTGCTGTGCTGGTGGTTCTCGACCTGGTGTTTGAAAAGCGGTCATTAAACCGATCGATCATCGACAAGCTTCCATTCGTTATTCTGGCGGCTTTGGTAGCAGTAGCAGTCCAGAACGCACAACCGAGCACCGGATTGCAGTCTGACCTGGCCATGCATGCGAAGGCTTTTGCCCAGAGTTTGTGGCTGCTTACTGGGCTGGGAAATTATGTTATTTATCGTGTACCCCCTGCGCCGGGAGGTATGTTGTCGCAGTTGGTTGGACTCTGCATCCTAGTTGGCTTGTTCGTATTTCCGTTGCTCCTGCGCAAACGCTACCTTGTGGCGACTGTTTCGATTTATTGGATCCTGTTCACTTATCTCCCAACACAGATTCTGCCATTCAGTTATCCAGTAACCGATCGTTACCTTTTTGTGCCTTCAGTAGGCGCGGTGATTCTCATTGCATGGCTGTTGTTCAAAGCAACAGATCAATTGCACAGGTGGAGGGTCGCGGCTGCTACAACTCTGGTTACGGCAGTTAGTTTCATCTGGCTCACGAAAACCGTGGATTACTTATCCGAATGGCGGGATCCGCGATCGGTTTGGTTCGGTGCAACGCGGAAATCGGGTGACGTCCATTTGTATTATGAGCTAGGATGGGAATACCGCGAGAAAGCGGCGAGCTTTGGAATGCACCCAAGAAATTCGCCGCCTCCTCCAGAAGAAGCCAGACATTATGCTTCCGTTGTTTGGGAGGATGATCCCCGACTTCCGAAATTGCTGGCTGAATTGGCAGAGAGCCAGCATAGCGGACCGGTTGAGAAAGCGTTCAAAGAATATCTGCTGGCCGAGGCAGAAAAAAATTTTGACGAAGCCGTCGCAAGAAAGGGGGCGCACATTATGCCGGACCTTTTTCTTAGCCGCGGGGTCTATTTCCTCGACAAAGGCGATTTGCAGTCTGCAAAAAAAGAATTCCTGGCGGGGATCGATGAGGCCTCCGGGTTGCCATATTCTGAAGGCCAGCAGGAAGCCGTAATCGCATGTCATTACAACCTCGCGGTTGCGGAGCAGGGACTTGGCCATTCTAAGGAAGCGTTGGCCTGGATCAGGCTTGCGGAAGAAGAACAGGAAAAACTTGGTAGAACTGTGCTCCCCGAAATCACTCCTGCTCGTCAAAAGCTTGAGTCAATCGCAACAAGCTTTCCATAGTCCCGCAGAAGTGTGGATGGATCGAGGGCAAGCCATGGTTAGATGCGTATATAACAAACGCATCGGCACTGCCCGCCGACGTGCGGGAACCCACGCGGCCCCAGTTCCGTGATCATTCGGCGCGAAGTGCAATGATGGGATCAACACGCGCGGCGCGGCGCGCCGGCAGCCAGCACGCGATCATCGCGGCGATGCCGAGCACAATCCCGGCGCAGATGCACGCGATCACATTCGGCGCGGGCATGTCGAACCATTGATTTCGCAGGACGCGCACCACGCCGAATGTCGCCAGCGCGCCGGCCGTGAAGCCTAACGCGAGCAACGTTGCCCCTTGTCGCGCGACAAGCCGCACGATCTGGCGCGCGGTAGCGCCGAGTGCGCTGCGAATCCCGAACTCGCGTTCACGTCGCGCCACCTGCAGGGCGAGCAAGCCGTACAGGCCGACGGCAGAGAGCACCAGCCCGACAAATCCGAAGGACGAGACGAGGATAAAGATGAATCGCTCGGTCGTGCGCGAGCTCGCGGCAGCGTCTTCGAGCGAGAGAAAGTTGTACGCGGCAAGATTTGCATTCGCCCGGGTGATCGCGGCGCGAATGGTGGACTCGTTGATCGACCGGCCATTGGTGTGCAGAACGAAGGTGATATCGTCAAGCTGCGTGGTTGCATACACGAGCATCTGTGCGAGCGGACGCGCGATCATGCCGAGCACTTCGCCGTCGCGCGGATCGGCAATCGCCTTCATGTCACCAACAACACCGATAATCGTGAACCACGGCCGGCTTCCATCGAGCCTGCCCCACCGAATGCGTTTGCCAATGGGCGACTCGTTAGGCCAAAAACGTTTCGCGATGCTTTGGCTGACAATGCAGACGAGCGCCGCGTCGGCAGTGTCGCTCGCGTTGAAATCGCGGCCTTGTAAAATCGGCTGACCGATACTCTGGAAATAACCGGGCACGGGCACGCGCGAGTACGCCGTATACACGCCCCGCGGCTCGGGGGCCGGTGCCCCTTCGGCGTTGAAGAGCATCAGCGTCCACGACGCGTTCATCGGCGAAGGCGAGACGACGGTGGTAGATTTGATGCCCGGCAATGCCTGCAGCTGCGCGAGCGAATCTTCGAGAGCTTTCTGCTTGGCCGCGGGTGTGGCGAAAAATTGATCTGGAACTGTGACATTGAAAGCCAGGCGATTTTTCGTTTCGAAGCCCCACGGTTCGTCAATCAGTTTTCGGAAATATTGTGTCGCGGTAACGCTGGCGGTCAGCAGGGCAGCGGCAACGGCGAGCTCGATTACCACGAATGAGCCGAGCATTCGGCGCGCGTTGCGATTGAGTGTCGCGCCGCGCGATGTGACGCTGATTGCGCCGCGCAAATCCGTGCGCGATGCGCAAGCCGCCGGCAGCAAACCAAAACCGAGACCGACCAGCGCCATCACGCCCGCAGCGAAAGCGAACACCGGCAGATCGATTCGCGCGGCGTAATCGAATTCGCGCATTGCGCTGCCGGTTGCATCCGTTCCCTCCGGACTGAGCGTGAAGAGCACCGGCGTGATCCATGATGCAATCAGCAGACCGAGCGCGGTCCCAACGAGAGCGAGAAAAAGAGCCTGGATGAGTTGTTGCCTTACGAGTCGCTTCCTGCTTGCACCGAGTGCCGCGCGCAAAGCAAACTCCCCTTGCCGGTCGATGATCCGGGCGAGCAGCAGCCCAGCGAAGTTTACCGCAGCAATCAACAGTGCGCAGATCGCGGCGCCGACGATGACCAGAATTTTAGGCCGCAAATCCATGACGAAACTCTCGCGCAACGGCGTAATGTAAGCGCCGCGCGCGTTCGCCGGGTTCGGATCGTCGCGATTCATTGTGGCGCACATTCGTTTCACTGCGGCTTCGGCTTTCGCCGGCGTGAAGCCGGAACGCAGTCGCGCAACGCCATACAGATAATGGTTGTTAATCGTGGCCGGATTGTCGGACTCAAGCGCAAGCGGCAGCCATAGATTCGCGCGGTACGGGTGTCGGAATGCTTTCGGCATGACGCCGATGATGGTGCGTGGCGTGCCGTCGACCACGAGCGTGCTGCCGAGCACATCGTGGCGGGAATTTAGTGTGTTGCGCCAGAAATCGTCGCTGATGATCGCGACGTTATCTGCGCCGCCGCGCGCTTCTTGGGCGGTGAAGTTGCGACCCTGCGCCGGCGGTAATCCGAGCACATCGAAGAAATTCCAGGTAACTTGCGCGGCAGGAACAGTCCGCGCGGGTGAACCGGGACTTAGACCAACGACTGCAACGCCGCCCGTTCCACCAGCGACATCCCCGAAAACATCGCCCCCGAACTCGCGGAACCGCGCCGCCGTGCGATCGCTCAGATTCAACGACGCCGAGCGCGCGCCGTTTTGCTCCAGTGCTTCGTAGATTCTAACGAGGCGTTCCGCATGCGGAAACGGCAATGGCCGCAGGAGCGCACCTTCGACGACCGAGAAGATCGCCGTGTTCGCGCCAATGCCAATCGCGAGCGTCAGGACGGCAACGAGGGTGAAGCCCGGCGACTTTCGACACTGCCGAAGCGCAAACTTAAGATCGTTCATTTCATTCAACGCGCAGCGCCTGAATTGGATCGACGTGGGAGGCACGCCGCGCGGGGAGCAAACACGCAATCAACGCGATCGTCGCCAGCAAGAGACTTGAGCCGGCAAGCAGCGCTGGATTGTGCGCCGAAACCTCATAAAGCTGCGACGCAATCAAACGACCGACCGCGAACGCTGAGGCAATTCCGATCGTCAGCCCGATGAGAACCGGTTTCATGCCTTGACTCACAACCAGGCGCAACACGTCGCGTGTTTGCGCACCGAGCGCCATTCGCACACCGATTTCGCCAGTGCGTTGTTCGACAGTGTACGCGACCGCGCCGTAAATTCCGATGCTCGCCAGGAGCAACGCGACTCCGGCAAAAATTCCAAGCAACCACATCATCAAACGCGCCTGGCCCAGCGCCTGGGCGACAACGGCGTCCATGCTTTGCGGCACTGCGATTGCCAGGCCAGGATTCACTTTGGTAAGCGCGGATTGCACAAGCCTCGTGACCGCATCGACTTTGAGATTGCTGCGGACGGCCACGTTAACGAATGGAAAATTTTCCTGCGCCCATGGCCGATAAAATTCCATGCCCGGCGCGTCCGCTACGCGAATCGAGCGCACATCTCCGACGATTCCAACGATCTCGCACGGCACGCCGAGGCTTGTCACCAGGAGTGTTTTGCCGATTGGATTTTCATTCGGAAAAACCTTCTTCGCGCCGGTCTGACTAATCAGACAGACCTTCTGTGCGTCGGCCGTGTCGTGCTCATTGAACTCACGTCCCACTAGAAGCGGAATACCCCAGGTTTTGAAATAATCGGGGGCGATGTCGTGGCTTGGCGCGCTGTCGCGTTTCTCCATGGGCAGAACATCGCGGTCCGCGCGCGCGTAAAGCGTTCGATTACCCCCATTCAAAGGAATATCGCCGCTAATTGTCGCGCTCTCGAGACCGCGAACATTGCGCAACTCATTGAGTGTTTGTTCTGCAAAACGCTGACGCGACTGAGCATCGGAATATTGCGAGGCCGGTAGTGTAATTGCGCCCGTCCAAAGATTTTGGGAACGGAAGCCTATGTTCTGCTGACTCAATCGGATGAAGCTCGTGATGAGCAACGCTGCGCCCGCCAGCAGCGTGACCGAGAGCGCAACTTGTGCGCCCACGAGAATTTTGCGGAAACGTTGCTGCCGCACACTGCCGCTCGTGCCGCGGCCGCCTTCTTTCAAGCCGCCCACCAAATCGGCGTGGGAAGCTTGAAGAGCCGGATAAATTCCCATCAACAGTCCGGTCAGGATCGACAGCGCGATCGTGAAAATCAGCACCGGAATCGACAAGCTCGTCGCGGTGTTCGCTTCCAGCGGAAGGAAATTAGAAGCCATTTTCGGGATGAGCGGAACCAATCGCCAGGCTACGAACGCACCGACTGCTCCCGCAATTAAACTGACGAGCAAACTTTCGAAAACAAACAACCGCACAATGCTTGCGCGCGAGGCACCGATCGCCATTCGCAACGCGATCTCACGCCGCCGTCCGCTGAAACGAACGAGCAACAGATTGGCAACGTTGCTGCACGCAATCAGCAAGACGAAACTCACCGCAGCAAAGAGCGTGGCGAAGCCGGCGCGGAAAGTCTGTGTCACGTCCTCCGGCAGTGTCCGCAGTGTTGTCGTAAAGACGCTGTCGATCTTGTTCGGATATTGGCTCCGATAACTCTGATCGAGTGACGGCAACGCCGCCAATACCTGCTTCACTGTCATCCCTGGTTTCATTCTTCCAATGACCCGGAGATAGCTCGTGCCGCGCATCAATCGTTCGTAAGTGAATCCCGGCAGCTGAAACGGCTTGGTCGTCCAGACTTCGGCAACCGGATTCGCCCCAAACCAGGTTACCGGCATGTTAGGCAGAACTCCGACGATCGTGTGCACAGTCCCGTCAAGCGTTATGCTTCGACCGATCACATTCGGGTCGCCGCCGAGGCGTTTTTGCCAGAAATTTTCCGTTACCACTGCAACGTCCGCGCCTTCTTCTTCCTCGGGCAAAAAAATACGTCCGCGAATAGGGCGCACGCCAAGAACATCGAAATAGTTCGAGGTTAGTCTGCCTCCAAAAATCTGGACCGGATCGCCAAGACCTGTGAGCGTAAATGCAAAGAAATTTTCCGCTGCGAGGCCGTCGAACAATGTTTGTCCTTCGCGATAATGGATGTAACGCGGCGCGGACACTCCGATATCGACGAGATCGCGCGATTTATCTCCTCCAAACAAGTGCACAACGCGCGACGGTTCCTTGAACGGCAGACCGCGCAGAAACAGATCGTTGATCAGACTGAAGATCGTCGTGTTCAGCCCGATGCCGAGTGCGAGCGTCAGGACAGCGACCACAGTGAACCCGGGCGATTTGCGGAGCTGGCGAAGAGCGAATTTTAGGTCGTTCATGTGATTAAAGTCATCATTCAGCACGAAGGGCAATAACAGGATCAACACGCGCGGCGCGGCGGGCCGGGAGCCAGCAAGCGAGGATGGCAATCCCTGCTAGCAATGCTGTGACACAGATCACATTGGCGAGGTCATGAGGCGTTACGCCATAAACAAAGTGTCTCATCAATGGACCACAGCTCAGAGATACCAAGACACCAATCAAAATCCCCAGCCCAACCATGATGATTCCCTGACGAACGATCAGTCCGTAGATCTTTGTGCGCGGAGAGCCTAACGCGATTCGGATTCCTATTTCGCGGGTTCGTCGCGTAACGGAATACGCCAAAACTCCGTACAGACCCAGAGCAGCGAGAAACAACGCAAGAATGGAAAATCCGCCGACGAGCGTCGCGGAAGAGCGCTGAGTTGCGATGCTGGCGGCGACCGCTTCATCCATCGTGCGGACTGCGAACACTGGTAACAGTGGATCGATTTCGTGAACGGCGGCTCGAATTGAAGGCAACAGCGCGCGAGGATCACCAGCGCTTCGCACAAGCAGTGTTGTTTGCAGACTTGGAAATTGAGCCGCTGGCCAATAAATCTGCGGAACCTTCGGCGCAATTCCTGGTTCTCCGTGCCGCACGCTGGGAACGACTCCCACGATCGTGTATTGCACCTTTGTCTTGTCCAACCGTTCTTGACTGAGTTGCTGACCAATCGGGTCTTGATTTGGAAAAAACGTGCGAGCGAGATACTCATCAATTACGATGACAGGCGGCTTGCCCAAGACATCATCACGCCCAAAGGCGCGTCCGCGCAATATGGGTATTCTCATAGTCTTGAAATAATCCGGCGATACACAGTGCGTCTCTGCCGATGGTTCTTCGCCGCGTCGCGGCTCCGGTTGGCCCGTGACCGCAAAAGGTTCTTCATGGCGAAGACCGCTGAACGGGACATCGTCGTCTATGGCGGCAGTCGCTACCCCAGGAAGTGTTTCAACTTTCTCAAGCAGCCGCTGATGGAACGCCGCCTGCCGAGCTGTGTCAGGGTACTTTAGTGAAGGGAGTTTGAGTCCAACCGCCAAAAGACGATCTGGATTAAACCCGAGCGGTGCGTTCTCCAAAGCGCGAAACGTTCTGGTTAGAAGGCCTGCAGTGATCAACAAGACGCAGACAAAACCAACTTGCCCAACGATCAGTAAGCGAAGACTTCGTTCTGGATGTGAGCCGACGGCCGACTTCGAAATGGTTGCAAACTCTGTGTTCGAAAGCCTCCAGGCAGGAGCAAATCCGGACATCAAGCTCGTCGCCAACGTAATGATTACGCTGAACGCGAGCACTGAGAGGTCTAATCGGATCTCTTGCGATCTCGGGAAATCATGAGGCGACAAAAACATGATTAGGTCTTTGCTCCAGATAGCGAGCAAGCAACCCAACGCGCCACCCAAGAATGCAAGGACAACGCTCTCACTAAGCAATTGCCGAATCAGCCTTCCCCTGCTCGCTCCTAATGCCGCACGCATCGCGATTTCTTTCTCCCTCGCGGTGGTGCGAACGAGCAGCAGATTGGTGATGTTTGCGCAGGTTATCAAAAGCACCAAAGCGACGGCGGCCTCAAGCAACCACAGCATCGACCTGTAGTTTCCAACGATACTGTCCTGAAGGGAATTAACGGCAACGCTTACGCCCGTATTGGAATCGGGATATTTTATTTCCAAATTTCTGGCGATGACGTTCAGGTCGGCTCTCGCCTGCTCGATCGAGACGCCCTGCTTCAATCGAGCGATTCCATAAAATCCATCGCGGTTCGTACGGTCATGGTAAGGTGGGCGATCAGCATAGAAGCCGAATGGAGCGTAGAGATCAGCATTGCGGGCGCCCTGCGAATTGCGAGTCGTCTCGGGATTGCGAATGATCGATAGACTCTCAGCCGCAACGCCAACGACCTCATAGCTAATCGCATTCAAGATTAACTTGCGCCCGACGACAGATGGATCCGCGGCGAAGCGAGAACGCCAGAGATGCTCGCTCAATACGACCGGATTTACGCCGGCCACAGAATCTTCCCCGTCGAAAAATGTGCGACCTAACTTTGGAGGAACGTTCAAAACCCGAAAGTAACTCGCAGTGACGAAGAGACCGGAGAAGCGCTCAGGTTCGCCGTTGCCACTCATGTTGAAGTCGTCACGACGTGAAACCGCGATCTGTTCGAACGAATGCTGCGCAGCTTTCCAGTCCAAGTAATCCGGATACGACGTCGGCGAAATGTTATCTGCCGATGTCTCCGAAATTGCGACAAGACGATCAGCTTCAGGAAACGGAAGCTCCGACAACAGTACAGCGTGAATAACACTGTACATCGCGACGTTGATCCCGATCCCAACTCCCAGAGTGACAACAACGGCAACGGTGAATCCAGGAGACTTGCGGAGCTGGCGAAGAGCGAATTTTAGGTCGTTCATGTGATTACAGTCATCATTCAGCACGAAGGGCAATAACAGGATCAACATGCGCGGCCCGGCGGGCCGGAAGCCAGCACGCGAGAAATGCAACGGCGGCAATAAGCGTCGCAATTGAAGCGAAAGTGATCGGGTCCCACGCAGTGACGCCGTAGAGCAGGCTGCTCAGGAGACGCGTTGCCATGAAGGCGCCGAGCAACCCGATCGCCATGCTGATTGCGACCAGCAGCATCGCCTGGCCAACGACCAAACGGAAAATGTTCGATTGCGCGGCGCCGAGTGCGATACGGATTCCGATTTCGTTTGTGCGTTGCGAGACGGAATAAGCAAGCACGCCGTAAATTCCAATCGCCGTGAGAAGCAGCGCAGTTCCTGCGAAGATCGATAATAGCAAGGCGTTGAAGCGCGGCTTGGCCAGCGTCCGCGACATGTATTCGTCAAAAACGCGAACCTGATTGAGTGGAATATCGCGATCGAGCAAGGCGAGCTGATCACGCACGGCGGTGGTAAGAGTGGTGGGATTAGAAAGGCTCGTGCGCGCTACGATCCAGACGAGGTTAACCGGAATTTGTCTCGCCGGCACGTACATTTCCGGCGTGAAATCTTTCTGGAGCGAAAGATGTTTCACGTTCCCAACAACGCCGACGATCTCACGCATCTTGGGCTTGCCATCGCCGACGCTCCAGCCGGGCTGGATGCGTTTGCCGACCACATTTTGCCCCGGAAAAAATTTCTGGGCGAAGCGCTCATTCACTATGACGACGGGTTGCGAGTCAAACTTGTCCGTTTCCTTGAAAACTCTGCCCTGCAAGAGCGGGATACCCATTGTCTGGAAATAATCCAGCCCGGTGATACGCATGGGAGCATCGTTTCGTTGTCCTTCCGGCAGTGGATGCTCTTCAACGTCGAAATCAGTCGTCATATGACTCCCAGTCAGCGGCAGAGGCAGAATGATGCTGGCGGAGCTGACTCCCGGAATGGCTCGGAGCTTCGCAAGTAATTGATCGAAAAATGCGTTCACGTTCGCTGGTCGCGGATAGGATGCGTCGGGCAAACTGACGCGCGCCGTGAAAAGATTTTCGGTGCGCAGACCGGTCTGGACGTGACCAAGCCGGGCGAATGTTTGAATCAATAAACCGGCGCAAACCAGCAGAATCAGAGCGAGCGCGATCTCCCCCATGACGAGTCCATTACGGAGACGATGCTTGTGTTCGCCTCCGGTGCCGATTCGCGCACCTGTCTTGAGGGCGTTGTTAAGATCGACATGTGACGCGTGCCACGCCGGCACCAGTCCGAAAACAACGCCGGTGGCAATGGAAATGAGTAGAGTGAAGGCGAGCACGGCGCCATCAAGTTGGATCGCGCTGATGCGCGGAATATTTTGAGGCACGGTCACGATGAGCGCCTCAGTTCCCCACTTGGCGATGAGCAGACCGAGCAGGCCGCCAATTCCAGCAAGCAACAAACTTTCCGTGAGTAATTGACGAATGATTCGCCTGCGACTCGCGCCCAGCGCCGCCCGCAAAGCGATCTCCTTTCCGCGCACGGACGCGCGCGCGAGCATCAGATTCGCGACATTGGCATTGGCGATGAGCAATACGCAAATGACGGCACCGAAGAGCACGTAAAGCGCGGTGCGCACGTCCCCAATCATCTCATCGCGAAGCGGGGCGACGGCGACACCAAATTGCGTGTTCGTGTCCGGATATTGTTTTTCCAACGCAGCCGCGATCGTTCGCAGATCGGCTTCGGCCTGCGCCACGTTCACGCCCGATTTAAGCCGGCCAAATGCCAAAAGCATGTGATTGCCGCGCTGTTCTGTGTTCGGCTTCGTTCCGTCCGCGTTCGCTGCGTCCTCGGCAAACGTGACGTACATTTCGGTGGCCGGCGTTTCGAAAGGAAATTGAAATCCGC
>DATBDI010000172.1:0-8545 GCA_036270025.1 Candidatus Udaeobacter sp.
GGGATGTCTTCACCGGCAAGAACGCGCCCGAGGAGGACAAGTGGCGGTTTAAGAAGTGGCGCAACGAGATCACGCTGCGGTCGCTCGAGATGTACTCGGAGTACGAGCCCGGCGCATTCATCGAGCGCATCGCGCCGACCCGCTCCTCATGGTGCTCGGCGACGCCGACGTCGTCTGCCCCACCGACCTCGCACTGGCGGCGTTCAACCGCGCCGGCGAGCCTAAGCGGCTGGATCTCTACCCCGGCGGTCACTTCTCGGCTTACACCGACCAGTTCGACCGCGCGGCGAAGGCCGCCACCGAGTGGTTCACGCAGCATCTGCGGCCCTAGGGCGATTTCACAAATGCTGTAGCCACAGGCCTCTAGCCGGTTCAGCTCGGCGCTGCTTTTTTACACTTGGGAGACGGCCCACAGGGCCGTGGCTACATCGGCTACAGTTTTGTTTAACTCGCTTTAGTCGGGAATTCCCGGCGGCGCACAGGACGCCCTTTCCGCTGTCAGCACGTCGTGCTAACTGATAATGTCGTCCACTTTCACGAGGCTGATCTTACGAAAGTCGCCGCGCTTCGCGCAACACGCCCAACGTTGCCTGTTACTCAGCTGCGCCGTAGGTTCGCCGCGTGCTGCGCATTTGCTGTCTCGCGTTGTCGATCTTCGCTTCAGCAATCATCGCCAGCGCGCGCGGGGACGATTTTCCAATCAAGAAGTTCAGCTCCTTCACATGGGTGGTTGATTATGAGGCGTCCTGCGTCGCCGGATCTACTTTCGGCAGGCGATCGGCAACCGGTTTAGCGACTCCTTCGAGTCCGGGAAACTGCTCCAGCCGCCATTTCCATTCTTTTGTGTAGATAGCTCGCAGCCGTTCATCTGCGCTTTGCGCCTTGGCAAGACAGGGGATGCAGCACAGCGCTGCAGCACCAAACAAAACGGCGGTTTTCATATTAATCATGGAATAATCGTCCACAGATTCCACAGATTTACACAGATTTGTGGAGTGCGGCGATCCGGCAGCTGCCGGACCGCTTTCAAAGCGCGGACATGTCCGCGCACTCCAAAGCGAATGCGCGGCTTTTCGTTACTGCCCTGGCGATTTCACCTTCTCGGAAATCCCTCTCCTCGATTCCTGACTTCCTGATTCACTCCTTCTGAATCTAAGCGAATCGCGACGAAGGGAACGGAGTCGCTGGGGAGCGAACGACGTAGACGGGAAGGCCGAAGAGTTGAGAGAGCGGGAGGGAGCGAGTCAATCTGCGGATACTTTTTCCACCGAAGTTCGTATTGGCGGGGCGCGCCCTTCAGCTCGACTCCCACTCTCGGTTCGCTCCGGGATTTTCAGATTTGCCCAGTCGCGACGGCTGCCAATAATCTTTTCGATGCTCTCGCAGCGCAGCTGGTGTTCGACAGGTCTGATCGTCATCGCGGTAGCCCTTCTAATTTGTTCGAGCAGCAGTTGCCGGCGATCCCAGCCTACAGGCGCCCTGGCCAAACTGCATTCGTGCCGTGTGCCGGGAATAAAGGAAGAGTTGTTGTGCGGCAAATTTCGTGTTTTCGAAAATCGACGAACCCGCGCCGGGCGCAGGATCGATCTGAACATCGTTGTTTTGCCGGCGTTCGATCAGAAAACAAGGAAAGAACCGGTGTTCGATCTCGCCGGCGGACCCGGAGTGGCTTCAACGGCCGCCGCGACGTTTTATGCGACGCAGGGAAAGGAGTATCGGTGGCAGCACGATGTGGTGTTGGTGGACCAGCGCGGCACGGGAAATTCCAATAGGCTTTCGATTCGACAACAGAAAACGCCCGAATCGGACCTGAGGGAGATGTATCCGGTCGATTACGTGATGCGGATGCGCGACGCGCTGCAGCAACATGCCGACCTCACGCAATACACCACTTCCATCGCCATGGATGATCTGGACGATGTACGTGCGTGGCTCGGTTACGATCGCATCAATCTGTTTGGGCTGTCGTACGGGACGCGCGCGGCGCTGGTGTACTTGCGGCAACATCCGGAGCATGTCCGAACGATCACGTTGGTCGGTGTAGCACCGACATATCTAAGGATGCCGATGTATCATGCGCAAGCGGCTGAGCGTGGCATGAACTTGTTGCTAGACCAGTGCGAACACGACGCCAAATGCAGCGAAGCGTTTCCGCCGATTCGCGATAATTGGATGAAGGTGTTGGCCGATCTGCAAGCGGCACCGGCTCGGGTGCAGTACAATCCGCCCGGCGACAAGAGCGCGCCGGTCACGGTTGAAATTCAGCGTGACGTGTTTGCGGAGAAAATCCGGAATTTTCTCTACGGGCGCGATAAGGCCAGCCAAGTCCCCTTGATCATTCACCAGGCGGCGACCGGAAATTTTGCGCCGTTCCTCCGGCAGGCGATCGGACCTTCGATACCAGACATGATCGCGGATGGAATGTATTTGTGCGTAACCTGCGCCGAAGACGTTCCGTTTATCGACCAGGCCGAAGCAGCGAAATTGAATGCCGACAATCCGTTCGGCAATTATCGCGTCGTTCAGCAAACGCGGGCCTGCGGCATGTGGCCGCGCGGCGACATTCCGGCGGATTTCCGGGAGCCGGTCCGGTCGAGTGTGCCTGCGCTGATTTTCTCGGGCAACTTTGATCCGGTAACGCCGCCGCAACGCGGCGAGGAAGTTGCGCGTTACCTGTCTAACAGCAGGCACGTCATCGTCCCACAAGCGGCGCACGGCATCGACGGCCTGACAAATGCGGACTGCCTCGACAAAATCATTCTGGAGTTCATCGAAAAAGGGGACGCAAAAGATCTGGACGTGAGCTGTGTAGACCGGATGGCGCCGCCGCCGTTCGCGACGAAATAGCGCGTGCGGTAATCGAGTTGCCCTCCGCAGATTTGAAACTCGCTCCTTTTCCCAAGTCGCTCGCCGCTACCCATCGCGGCTTTACCTTCTATATCGCTGAACCCATCAGCTCTATTCACGGATTGACACAGAATGATCCTGTAGCCGCTTCGCTGTGCGAAGCGCGGCCATTCAAGCGACACCGCTCCCCGATCGCGGGGCGTGCACGTTAGTTGGACCGGCGTTGTTCGTAGCGTGCGAGTCGAAGGCGCACTCCAATCGAGTAGACCAGATAGTAGGCAATCAATCCGGCAGCGACGGCCACGGAAAGCTGCGTTGCGGAAGCCGTGATCAGCCAATGTTGCTGATTGCCGGAAGCGCTGCTGCCGAAATCGGAGTGCGTGGCGCGCCACCAGCCATAGACAAAGCGTGCTGCGATTGCCAATGTGACGAGAAGTGCCAGCCACCGGCTCGGACTGTAGAAAAGTCCTTCGGGTTGGCTTTCCCACCGGGTCACCGCTAAACCGACCAAGCCGAGAATGCCTCCACAAGCCATACCAATCAGCGCAAACCGAAAGGCTGGCCCGACCCAAAAAGAGAGCAGCAAGGTGAAGGAGAGAAAGAAAATGCCCGAGAAGCTGGTCACCCACACATTTAGGCTGGCGACCCAACGCCGCGCTTGCCGTCGAGCCGTGCCGGCGCGATAGCGCAAAGCAAGGGAAAGCAAGACGACGCCGGCCAGGGCGAGGAGAACAAAAAGCAGCAGTCCCAAGAGGATGATCGGCACCGCTGATGGTAGCACGAAGCGCCCGACTTGGTCGCGGGTGGCGTCCGATTCGAGGGTGTATGAGGAATCGTATTCCTGTTTTTGCGGTCACGATCGCGCTTACGGTCGTTGGATTGGTTTCTGCGGACGATAACGTGCGCGCGCTGCAACCTCCGCATTTGACGATCTTAGCCGCTCGCCATGCCGCATAAGTGTACTTCGCCTGGTTGGGAGTTTTCTCTTCCGGATACCTATCCCCTGCCTAAATGCCCATGGCATATGGTACCTGGTCGCGGGCCAGTAAAGATTGCAGCAGCACTGGCCGTTGCTGCCGCTGATGGGTGGTGGTCTTGCCTATAAAAAGTTCAAGACCTACGTCCATTGTCACAGTAGGTCTTTGAACTGCTGGATTGTCAGGCCAGCGTCGCGGACGATTGCCGCCATCGTGTTAGGCATCGACGGGATTATTGCGCGGAATGACGACTCGCAGCGACCCCTTCGACATGAAAACATGCCTACCCTGTCGATCGATATGGAACCCGGCTTTCTCCAGCGCTCTGATCGCGCGCAGATGATTTATGCCGGGCAGCTTCGGCATTAATTACGCTGTGACTACTTCCATTTCTCGGATTTCATAACGCGTATCCGGTTCTCCGTAGAGATCGATGTAGCCGCGAATCGCGTCTTCGATGTTTGCAAGCGCCTCTTCGACATTTGCACCTTGTGAGTGGCATCCGGGTAATTCAGGACAACTCACTGACACGCCTTCGTCGTGCTCTAGCAGAGTTACATGGAATTTTCGCTTCACGACATTGGCGTACGCATTGCGTATATGACCGTCAATTACTTGAGGGCGCACCGCTATCCGTCGCGGCTTTACCTTGTATGGCTGCTGATCCCGTCAGCTCCGTTAACACGGATTAACGCAGATTTTCGGAGTGCGGCGATCCGGCAGCTGCCGGACCGTTTTCAAATCGCGGATATGTCCGCGCACTCCAAAGGAACATTTCTCCTGGCTTCTCGCCAGGGCGAGTCTGTGACCTGATTTCCTGATTCCCCTCTTCAATCTGTGTGAATCGGGGATGAAGGGCATCTGCGGATAAACAGCAAGTTCGTTTCGGCTAGCAGCCGAAACCAACCCCGAACGTTTTCGCGGTGCTCCCCAGTTCAATCGGTGCAAGAGCACGCGGCACTTCGGGTTCGATACAATCATGTGAGGAGGCGGTTTGTTTTTGCGGTTGCGATTGGGCTTGCGTTCGTGGGAGTCGTTTCGGCGGACGATAATGTGCGTGAGGTGCAGCAGAAATTGCGCGAGGGCGGTTTTTACTCGGGCCAGATCGACGGCGCATACAGCAGCCAGTTGTCTGCGGCATTGACCCGTTACCAGATCCGCAACGGGTTGCCGATCACCGGTCAGCTCGACGTCGATACGAGCAAGGCGTTGGGCGCGAAACCGGCAGTGATGACAGCCACGGCCGATGCTGGGCAGAGCTCTGAGACGTGGCGGCAGTTGCGCACAGGTGAGCGAAGAACTGTGGCGACGACGAATGTGCAACAGAGAGTGTCGCCTGGTGGAGACGAAACGCCACAGACCAGCACCGCAATCCCGTCGCAAGAATCAGCTCAACGTACGGCGCCAATCGCCTCGGAAACCACGGAACCGGCGTCAGCGCCGCCGGCTACAGCCCCAGACAGCAGCTCTTCGCCGGACAACGTCACCACGGAACGCCTGCGCGATTATGTGGGCGCGTTTGTCCTGGCCGGGCTGGATCCAAAAGTCGGCGCCGAGGCGGATTTCTTCGCCGATCGCGTCCGTTACTATGACCAGGGCGTCATGAGCCGCGAAAAAATTCGCGAGGATTTGAAACGATACGCGACGCGCTGGCCGGAGCGGCGGTTCTGGGTCGCGGGCGAGATCAAGGTCGAGCCAGAGAACGGTAGCCGAACGCGGGTGACGTTTCCGCTGCGGTACGAGCTGCGCAACGGCGTAAAACATTCGTCAGGCAAGATCGACAAAACGATTGCGCTAGAACCGACCGGCGACGATTTCGAAATCGTGTGGGTCAACGAACGCAAAGCCGATTAGGCGTTGTTTTCCGCAGATTACGCAGATTTCCGCAGATTCTCTCCTGAGTTCCTGCTTTTCTGATTGAATCCGTTAGCCACGGATGAACACGACTCTTCATCCCGAGACAGTTTTTCTACGACGATCCTCTGGAGCCCGTGTCAAATGCGCGGGAAATGAATGTGCAATTTGTAGCAGGCAAACAGGATAAGGATTGCACCCAGCGTCGACAAGATGAGGCCGGCGGGGTGAAAGCGTTGGTTTGTCGGCGGCGCGAACATGTGTGTTACCGCCCCGCCGAGGATGGAGCCGATGATACCGAGCACGATGGTCCAGAAGATAGTCATATGGACGTGCATCACTGACTTCGCTATGACTCCGGCGATTAAACCGACCAGGATGTACCAGATGAGGTGAAGCATAACTTTGTTGTACTTTGGTTACTCTCGAGGCCGATGTTGCGGAGCAGGTGTAACTGTTTCGCCTTCACCGACCGTCGGTGAAGCATCAGGCGATGTTTCGGCTGGCGTAACAGGCTGGTTGTTCTCAACTGGTCGGGCAGTTTCCGATATAAGACGAGTGTCTTCGGGTCTTGGCGATGGCCCGCGCATTGCGTCGTCCCTTCGCCGCGTCCAAATGCTGGAGCGACTGGATTCTGCTGCCGACGCAGGCTCGTCCCAGCGACGCGACCCGGTTTCCCTGGCCGTCTGCGTCGCCGGCTTATGATCGTGTTCCTGCGCGCCGGGCTCCCCTTCGATTAGCGCGTCGTCGGGCACGATGATTAGCTTGTTGCCTACCTGCAGATCGGCGTCAGCGCGGACGTAGCCGTGAATTCGGGAACGCTGCGGATTGAAGATGTTTTCCAATTTGTTGCGAACGCCCTCACCGACAACGAAGCCAATAATTGTTCCGTCGGCGCCGTTGATGAGCATGTCATCGATCGCTCCCAGCAGCCGTCCGCTGCGGGTCAACATTTTGTGACCGATTACGTCGGACATGCGCGGCAGACTATCAATGTCAGGCGATCGCTGTTTGATCGCAGATCCGCGCACAGTTACGGCGTCAGGCCCGATGCAATGCAGGGCGGAAGCGGGAATCGTCCGCCGCGTTCCGCCAGTTCCGACAATCGTTTCGCCGTGGACCACGACAAAACCAGCGACGCGCTCACCGTCACGTTGCACGATAATCTCCTTGATTTTGCCCAGGCGCTCTGCGGCTTCCATATCGATAACGGCGCGCCCGACTAAGTGACTTGCTTTGATCATTTGTAGCCTCCGCTTTTGTTATTCTGTTTACACGCTGAAGATTTCCAGCGCAGCCTCCAAAGAGAATTCGGAATTGCGATGGCGTCTGCGTTCATTGCGTTTTTGTATCGCAGATCATCGCGTCGACACAGCGACGCGGCTACAGAAGGTGGCCACTCGCCAGTGTTTAGAATGGCGAGCGGACGACGCCGCCGTCAACGCGCAGAGCAGCGCCGTTCGTGGCGGCGCTTAGCGGACTGCAGACAAAGACCACCATTGCTGCGACTTCATCGGGCGTGGCGAACCGTTTCAGCAATGATGTTGGGCGCGCTTTTTCGAAAAATTCTTTTTCCACCTGCTGGCGATGCTGGCCGCCTTGCAAGGCGAGCGACTCGACGAAATCGTTCACGCCTTCGGACGCAGTCGGGCCTGGCAATACGGCATTGCAGGTTACGCCGGTGCCCGCGCACGTCTCGGCGATGCCGCGCGCGAGGGCGATCTGCGCGGTTTTGGTGACGCCGTAATGAATCATTTCGGCCGGGATCTGGATGGCGGATTCGCTCGAGATGAACACGATTCGGCCCCAGTTCCGTTTCTTCATCGATGGAACGTAGGCGCGACTGAGTCGTACGCCGCTCATCACGTTGACTTCGAAGAACCGGAGCCAATCTGCATCCGAGATTTCCTCGAATGGTTTCGGTTCGAAGATTCCGAGATTGTTCACCAGGACATCGACGTGGGGAAAACGTCGCACCACTTCCTCAACACCCGCGGCGGTGCCGAGATCGGCCGCCATTTCTTCGAGTTTCGCGCCGGGATTGTGTGAGCGAATCCGCTCGATCGCAGCGTTGACGCGATCGTGCGTGCGGCCGTTCACGATGACGCGCGCGCCTTCACGCGCGAGGCCATTTGCGATGGCGAACCCGATGCCGGCGGTCGAGCCCGAGACCAACGCGAGTTTGTCTGTGAGTTGCAGATCCATTCTAAGTTTTCGGAATGCTAATGAGGAAAGCAGGAAAAGAGGAATGAGCTTTATCTGGAAATCAGGAAATCGCGAGCAATGAATAGCACTTCAACTTCTCTATTACTGGATTCAGTTGGCTCGTTTTACATTCTTTCGGTGCGTCCGGCGGCCCGTGCAGTCTGGGACAGATTGGGCGGCGTCGGTCCGTGCATCGGACCGCGGCGTACGCGGTCCGATCTGAAGAAATTCAACTCAGTGAGCCCTAAGCGTCCGCGGCACAACGCGGTGACGCAGTTGCAGGAAGGGTCTCTCCACTGCGAGAAAGAGAAGCGTCGCGGCGCCATAAACGCAGAGTTCCACGCCGATGAGTGCGGGAGCGGATTTAAGATCGATACCGTGCACGCGGCAGAACTCAGCCACGCCGTGGATGACGAGTTTTTGCACGAGGTAAGCGCTGTAAGCAATGCTTGCAATGAAGGCCGCACCGGGAATTGCAAACCGGCGCAATGGTAGGCGCGGGCTGAGAGCGCAGACCAGCAGCGCGGCCATGCCCGTCGCAAGAAGGGGAAATTGCCAGACGCAGGCCGTCACGGTTAGGTTTTCGGTTTCGCCGAGGTACAAAGCGAAAGCAATTAGCGCGAGAGCAGGTAACCACAGCCAAATCGCCGAGCTTATCAGCC
>DATBDI010000173.1:0-13053 GCA_036270025.1 Candidatus Udaeobacter sp.
GCGGCGGATTTTTTATGTCGATCGTCGAAACGCGAAACAATTCTCCCGCGCCTTCGCAATCGCTGCCGGTGATGATTGGTGTGTGGACGTACACGAAACCGCGGTCCTGAAAAAACTGGTGAACGGCAAATGCCAGCCGGCTCCGCACGCGAAAAACGCTGCTGAAAAGATTTGAGCGTGGACGGAGATGCGCGATCTCGCGAAGGAATTCAGGTGTATGGCCTTTCTTCTGAAGCGGGTAGGAATCATCGGCCGTTCCGATGATATCGATGTTGTCGGCGACCAGTTCCCATTTTTGGCCTTTGCCCTGCGACGGGACTAGTGCGCCGGTAACGCTAATGGCCGCGCCGGTTCCGAGCCGTTGCACTGCCGCGTAATTCGGCAACGCGTCTCTCGCGATGATCTGAAGATTGCGCAACGACGAGCCATCATTGAGTTCAATAAACGAGAAGTCTTTCGAGTCACGGCGCGTCCGGACCCATCCCTGCACTCTTATCGCGCCGCTGGGCGCTGTGCACTGCAGCGCGTCTTTGATCGGAGTTGGAGAAGGTTGCGTCATATTACGAATTTCAACGGTTCAACGTTCAACGCTGAACGCAGAACACTCAACTGGACGGTTTCGGCTCTACGAACGAGGGGTCATTCCAGCGCGTAGAGAAATCCGTCGGTGCTGCCGAAGTACACGACGCCGTTTACGACCAGCGGTGATGAAAAAATTCCGCCGATGCGGATTTGTTGATCGGTCGCCACAGTCGGTGCTTCACGCCAGCCTGAGTGAAAGAAAAACCGGTCGTTGAACTTGCGGTCGGCCGTAAGCACCCATCCTGCGTTTTTCTTCGACGTCTCGACTTGGAAATCCCAGAGTAATTCGCCGGTTTTGGTGTCGCGCGCTTCCAGTGTCCCGTTCAGCACGCCGATGAAGACGACATCGCCAGCAATTGCCGGCGAAGAAAACATGTAGGCTTTCCCCTGCTGGCGCACGACGGGTTTGCCGCTGGTTGCATCGACGACGTGATACAAACTGGAGTCCGACGTGGCGAAAAACACCTTACCATCCGCAATCGCTGGCGACGTGATCACCCAGCTCAGCTCGGTGTTAAGACGCCACTTCTCCTTGCCAGTCGCGGCGTCGAGCGCGTACAAGTTCGCGTCACGACAGCCGGTGTAGACGACCCCATTCGCGACCGCGGGCGAGGATTGGAATCCAACCTGGTTGTGAATGAGCGGGTCTTCGCCCGCGTGGAAACGCCACTTCTCTTTGCCCGTCGTCGCGTCGACTGCGTAGAAGTAGCTGTCCCAGCTTCCGAAAAACAAGACGCCATCGGCGAACGCCGGCGACGCGTGCACGACATCGCCGGTTTTGAATTTCCAACGCAGATCGCCTGTGGCCGCGTCTAGCGCGTAAACATTTCCGTCGCCACTTCCGAAATAAACCACGCCGTTCGCCACGACCGGACTGGAGAGAAAGACATCAAAGGGATCAGCTATCGTTTGGTTTTTCGGTAGCTGTCCATGCAGACCTTTTGCTTCGAACCGCTGCTCGCCCTCAGTCGCAAACTTCCATTTAACCGCCCCTGTCTTCGCATTGAGGGCGTAAAACTTCCCATCATAGCTCCCGATGTACAGGGTACTGTCGTCGATTGCGGGCGAAGCCGGAACAGGTCCGTTTGTCGTTCGCTTCCAAATTTGACGGCCGGTCGCGGCATCGACGGCATAGACGTTTCCATCATCGCCACCGAAGTAGATGATGTTGTCTTTGAACACCGGCGACGAGATCACGCGATCGCCAGTCGGGAATTTCCACTTTACCCGATGGAATTGTCGGGGCGCCGGCCCGGCATAAGTGCCGGAATGCGCAGCGTCGCCGCGGAACATTGATTGCGCGTTGATCGCCGTCGTTGCGCAAATACTCGCGAGCAAAACTGCCATAGATGAAGCGCTCATTGCTGTTTCGGACGCTCCAACACTAGCGGTGTTTCAATCGCGCCTTGCCGGATCGCTCCGGTAAGCTTTCCATCCCGCAGCCATCCTTCGAAGCTGAATCCGATTTCGTGCGATTCAACTGTGATCATGTCGCCTTCCTGCGTCACCAGATCAACGGGCAGATTGTTGTGCTTACGCCCAACAATCACAAACTCAACGGCCGCGCCGTCTGCTCCGTGATTCGTGAACTTGAGCGACACATGCCGGGTATAGCCGAGCATTTCGTAATCGCCTTTCCATTCGCCTTCGATTTCCTTGGCCACCGGTGTATTTCGCGGCGGAAGTTCCACCTGCGGCGGTCCGGTTTTTTGCAACGTTGTCGGTGCGCGATTTCCAGCCTGCTCAAAATTGCCGGTCATTTTGTTGCCGGCATCGATTCGCAGTTTCAGTTGAATGCCGAGCGGACCCTTGACTGTGAAACGTACGTCTGGCGGTTTTACAGCAATTTCGGTGAGTGGCGCGCCTTTCACGTCCAGTCCGGGGATGATGATCGATCCAATCCACGCGCCATTCTCCTGGGCGAGATCTATAATGACGTTTAGCTCGGCATCAGGAATCTGCGCCGTCCCCTGCCATCGGCCGCTAACCACCTCTTCTGCACGGCACGGCAATGCGACGGCACAAATAGCAAACGCGATCAACCGCACGATCGCGTTGGCCACGGTCATCAGCTCAGCGGCAGCCAGTTGCCTGATTGAGCAGCCGGCGACTTCGTGCCGTTCAGTGAGAGATAGGTGTATTCCTGCAAAAGCCGCTCGTAGTCGTCGAGAAGCTTCATGGCGTCGCTCGGTTTCAGGAAATCGGTTTTGATTGCCGCGTCGACTTGTGATTTTAGCAGCCGCATTAGTTCGACTTTGTTCCACTGCGTCATGGAAAGAACCTCACCGATCGTGCTGCCTTCAATAACTTCCTCGATGTACCAACCTGACTCTTCATCGGGGTCGAGGAAGACGTGCACTTCCGTGACCCGACCAAACAAATTGTGCAGATCGCCCATGATGTCCTGGTAAGCGCCCACCATAAACACGCCGAGGTAATAAAGTTCGCCTGGATGGATACGGTGCAGTGGAAGCGTCTCCCTGACGTCTTGCAGGTCGATAAACTTCGATACTTTGCCGTCCGAATCGCAGGTAATGTCCACAAGCGTGCCGTGCCGATCGGGCGGCGTGGTGAGACGATGGATCGGCATGATCGGAAACAGTTGGCCGAACGCCCAGTGATCGAGCAGCGACTGGAACACGGAAAAATTACAGATGTACTGATCCCCTAGTGTTGTCTCGAGTTCCTTTACTTCGTCGGGGATATAACGCAGGCCCCGATGCATGTTGACGATTTGATGCGCAACCTGCCAGTAAACGGTGTCGACCTTGGCTTTAGATTCGAGGTCGAGCAGGCCAAGATCGAACGTTTGCTGCGCCTCCTCCTTGATCTGCTGAATGTCGTGCAAACTTTCGAGGCGATTTCCGCGTTTTAAACGCTGTTTGATGTCGAGAATGTCGCCCACCAGTTTGTGATCTTTCTCACCGGCCTCGACCTTGAGTTTCGGCGCGGTCTTTTCAATGGAGCTGAACGCTTCCACCACGAGGACCGAATGGTGCGCCACGATCGCGCGGCCACTCTCACTCACGATGTTTGGATGCGCGACCCCTTCCGAATCACACACGTCCATGATATTCCAGACGACGTCGTTCGCGTATTCCTGAAGCGAGTAATTGGTCGAGCTATCGAAATCGCTGCGCGATCCGTCGTAATCGACGCCAAGACCGCCACCAACATCGAGATAACCGAGTTCCTCGTGTCCGAGTTTGCACAGCTTCGCGTAGTAACGCGCGCCTTCGCGCACAGCTCGCTTGATTGTCGAAATGTCGGGTACCTGCGAGCCCACGTGAAAATGCAGCAGCTTGAGACAGTGCGACAGGCCGGCCTCTTTCAGCATGTGACTGGCCGCCATGAGATTGGTCGTGTCGAGCCCGAACTTGGCGTTCTCGCCGCCGCTCGGCGACCATTTGCCAGAGCCCTTACTGTAAAGCCGGGCACGGATGCCGATGTAAGGCTCGACGCCGACCTCGTTCGATGCGCGAATGATCTGCTCGAGTTCTTCTAATTTTTCTACAACGATGATGACGCCTTTACCAAGTTTGCGGCCAAGGAGCGCGATGCGAATAAAAGCGGGATCTTTGTAACCGTTGCAAATAATCAAACTCTCAGGGTCCTTTTGCATCGCAAGCGCAGCGACCAGCTCCGGCTTGCTTCCTGCCTCGAGCCCGAAATGAAATTGTTCGCCGGCATCGACGATTTCCTCGACTACCTCGCGCAGCTGATTGACCTTGATGGGGAAAACGCCGCGATAATGGTTGCGGTAACCAAATTCTGAGATCGCGCTTTGAAATGCGCGGTTAATTGATTCCACACGGTGGCGAAGCAGATCCTGGAAGCGAATCAGCAACGGGAAACTAAGGTTTCGTGCGCGCGCTTCGTTAACGACTTCGAGCAGATCAATGGAGCCGCCATTGTCCTTTAACGGCCTCGCCTCCACGTTTCCGGAGCCGTTAACGGTAAAATAGCCCTCACCCCATCCGTCCACGTTGTACGTGTTAATGGCGGATTCCTGATCCCATTCAGTTTTCATTTCGTTTCGTTACGTTCGCGTGCGACAACCGCACAAAACGCATATTTAATCAGCGCGTCGAACATTCAAGGCCGCAACATCAAAATTTTACCGCCGCGACTGTAGTCGATAATACGGACAGGAGCTACCAGCGTGCTTGCTTGTTTTTCGTTCTCGCACACGTACCGTCTATGCGTGAACAAAACGGTAATTGAGGTGCAGGTCAGGGCGGTTTTACCGACAGCCGGCGGGTGTGCAGTGTTTATCGGCAACAACGAAAAGGTGTTCATCATCTATGTGGATCAAACGGTAGGCAGCGCCATCACCATGTTCATGCGCCACATCACTAAAGAACGCCCGCTCACGCATGATCTGATGGGGCACTTGATGACAGCTCTGGGCGCAAAAGTGGAGCGAGTGATTATCAATGATTTGAAAAATGCCACGTATTACGCGCGCGTCATCATTCAGGTCCAAAATGAATTGCATCAGAGAAAGATTATCGAACTCGACGGGCGACCGAGCGATTGCATCGCCATGGCTACTCAACAAAACGCGCCGATCTACGTAAGTCAGGACGTCTGGGACGAGGTGGACGACATGAGCGATGTCTTGCGTAAAATGGAGGAAGAGGGACTCAGGCCGGAATCGGAGACAGAAGAGTAAAGAACGTTGACGCGTTAAACAGAATTGTCATTCCGAGCGAAGCGAAGAATCTCTTGAGCAATTCTCCGGGGAATAGGCGGGAATCAGAGATGTTTCGCTTCGCTCAACATGACAAGGTAGGGCCGCCTTTTCCAAATCTTTAACGCTTTAACGCATACATCAGCCCAACAAATCCCCATAGCGCTTGTCGGCTAACTGCAGGCATCTGTCGAGAATTTCGGACGGGGTGTCGAGCTTAAACGTTTCCTCCACCAGTTGGCGACATTCAGGAATCTCAAGACTCTGCACCGCGCGCTTGACTCTCGGGACCAGGGTCGCAGCCGTGCTCAGCTCGTCAATTCCGAGACCGAGCAAGAGTGGCGTGAACGCGATGTCGCCAGCCATTTCTCCGCAAACACCCACCCAGATATTGTTAGCGTGCGCCGCGTCCGCGATCATTTTGAGCAAACGAATAACCGCCGGGTGCGTAGGCTGGTAAAGATGCGCCGTCTTCTCATTCACGCGATCGACGGCGAGCACGTATTGAATCAGGTCGTTTGTTCCGATACTGAAGAAATCAACCTCGGATGCGAGTACGCTCGCGCAAATCGCTGCGCTTGGAATTTCGATCATCGCGCCAACTTCGATTGTTTCAGCGATGTCGACTTCTGTACCGCGCAATTCTTTCTTGCACTCCTCGAGCACGGCCACTGCTGCGCGCAGCTCGTCCAATCCGGAGATCATCGGAAACATTAGCTTTACGTTACCGACGACACTGGCACGCAGAATTGCGCGCAACTGTGTCTTGAAGATGTCAACATTTTCGAGACACAAACGGATCGCACGCCAGCCGAGAAACGGGTTCATCTCGTCGGTGATGTCCACCGTCCCGGGAGCCAGCTTGTCGCCGCCCAAATCAAACGTGCGAATAATTAACGGATGCGGTCGAACGCGTTCGGCAACTTTGCGATACGTTTCGTATTGCTCGTCCTCAGTTGGGAGAGTAGTCCGGTTCAAATAAAGGAATTCGGTGCGATACAAGCCGATGCCTTCTGCGCCGTTTGCCAGCACCGCGTCGACGTCGTCGGGCAGTTCGATGTTTGCCGACAGCACAATGTGGCGGCGGTCGCGTGTGATTGAGGTCGTCTCGCGAAGCTGTCGCAATTGCGCTGTCACTTTCGCCCGGCGCGATTCAATCTCGGCGTACCGCGCAAGCGTGTCCGACGTTGGATCAAAAATGAGCCAGCCGTCGGTGCCATCAAGCAGAACATCCTGACCGGTTTCGAGTTTTGCGGTGATATCGTGCAAACCGACTATAGCCGGGATGTTCAGTGAACGCGCGAGAATGGCCGCATGCGAAGTGCGGCTGCCAAGATCCGTGGCAATCCCGAGCACGTTCGCGCGGTTGATGCTTGCCATGTCCGACGGCGTGAAGTTGTGCGCGACAAGAATGTGTGGCTCCCTCAGTGCAACAAAGGTGTGTTGGGCTTTCCCCTGTAGATTTCGAATCACGCGCTTTGTAACATCCTGGATGTCGAGCGCGCGCTCGCGCAGATAGGGATCGTCAATCTTGTTCAGCGTGTCGGCATACCGTGTGGCAACTTCCTGGAAGACCCATTCCACATTGCAAAGATCGGTTTCCAGTTTTCGCAGCACTTCGTCGATTAACGTGCGGTCTTCGACTACGAGCAGGTGAGCGTCGAAAATGGCGGCGTCTTTTGCCCCGATCGATTCGGCGATGCGCTGCTGCAATTCCAGAATCTGCATCCGCGTCTGGATAAGGGCCGTTTCGAACCGGCCGATTTCATCCGGCACCTGCGAAGGGGCAATGCGGTATCGCACGACTTCGTCCAGCTCATCGCGCACGACATGGACTTTGCCGCGAGCGATCCCGGGCGAGACGCCGGCTCCTTCGTACCGAATTTCTTTTGGCGCGTTGTCGCCACTCATTCCTCGGAGAGTAAGACAGATGTCAAACATTGCGAACGCGCGCTTATCGCGTGTTCCTGACGCAGCATTGGGCCCAGCGACTGGTGCCAGCAACCCGAGCTAATCTTCGTTGAATTTGGCGTTAATCAGCGCTTCCAAATCCTCCATCGCCTTCTCGGCATCTGGTCCTTCGCAACGGATACGCAGTTTTGAGCCCTGGCCGGCTGCCAGCATCATCAAACCCATAATACTTTTCCCGTTGACCTCCTCCCCTTCCTTGGAAACCCAAATTTCCGACCGGTGTCGGCTGGCAATGCGCACAAACATTGCAGCCGGCCTGGCGTGAAGACCAAGGCGATTAATGACAGAAACCTCTTTCTCGACCTTCTGGACGGGTGATTCTCGATTTGATCTTCGATACAGCAGCGCCATTTACTCTACTCCTTTTTGGTCCATTACTTCGAGCAGCTTTGCGTTAAAACTGACAGCTGCGTTTTGACCCAATCCTTTCAATTTCTCGTCCATAGCTGCAACCTCAATCAAACGCGCCATATCGCGGCCGGGCCTCACTGGAATTGTTACGTGCGGCACTTTCAGCCCAAGTATTTCATAAAATTCCCGGTCAAGGCCGATCCGATCCACTTCTTCTACTTCCTGCCAATCCTTGAGCGTGACGACAAGGTCTAATCGCTTTTCCACCCGGATGCTGCCAATGCCGAAAACCGAGGCAACGTTGATGATGCCGATCCCACGCACTTCCATGTGATTGCGAGTAAGCTCCGGCGCCGTGGCCATAAGCTCGCGTCCCTCGCGCATGGTAATCCGCGTCACATCGTCGGCCACCAGGCTGTAACCACGTTCAATCAAGCCGAGCACGCACTCGCTTTTTCCGATGCCGCTGGCGCCGCGAATCAGAACGCCGATGCCGAGGATGTCGACCATACTACCGAACTCAGTCACCGTCGGCGAAAAATCCATCTCAAGCGCGATGGTGGCGGCATTGATGAACTTCATCGTAATCATTGGAGTGCGGAACACCGCGATTTTTACCTCCGCTGCGACATCGAGCAATTCCGGCGCCAAATGAAATCCGCGCGACATCACCAGGCAGGGGATCTTGCGCTCGCACAACTCGCGAAATCGCTTTGTCTGAATGTTTGACGGCAAACTTTTCAGGTACGAATTCTCAGCTGCTCCAAGCACCTGCACCCGTTTCTCAGCGAAATACGTGTAGAACCCCGAGAGCGCCAGGCCGGGCCGATTGATGGTCGGCTCGCGAATCTTGCGGTGGAATCCAACGCGGGGGCCTTCGAGCTTCATTTGAAGCTTTTCGGCATGCGAATTGTAGAAGCCTTCAACAGTGATAACAGGAACGCTTTTCTGCTGACTGCTACTGGATGTAATCGTTTGCGTCCCGAGTCGTTCCGGCATCAGACATACTTCTACCGTGATTGCCGCGCGTTTCCAATTCGTAACCGAGCAGCAGCTCAATTTGCTCGGCTGCGCTTCAGTGTCCCCGAGGCGCGCTACATCTTGAAGCGTTCGCCCAAATAAAGTTGACGGCTGATAGGATCGTTGATGAGGAAGTCCTTTGTGCCTTCGCTCTCCACGCGGCCATCGTAAATCAGATAGGCGCGATCCACGATCGAGAGAGTCTCGCGCACGTTGTGGTCGGTGATCATGATGGCGAGCCCCGACTTGCGCAGGTTGACGATAATTTGCTGCACATCGTACACGGCAATGGGATCAACGCCGCTGAACGGCTCGTCCAGCATCAACAATTTCGGTTGCGTCACGAGCGAGCGCGCGATGGTCAAACGGCGTTTCTCGCCGCCGCTCAACGTCAGCGCCGTGTTCTTCGCGATCCGCTCGATGCCGAACTGATGCAGCAGTTGATCGCAACGGTTCCGACGTTCTGCCCTGCTTAAGGGAAGGGTCTCCAAAATGGCCAGAATATTTTGTTCCACGGTCATCTTGCGAAAGATCGATTCTTCCTGAGGCAGATACCCCATCCCGAGCCGCGCCCGCTTGTACATCGGGAAGTCCGTGACGTCGGTATTCGAAAAAATCACGCGGCCGCTGTTCGGTCTTACGAGACCAACGATCATGTAGAAGCTGGTGGTTTTGCCGGCTCCATTTGGTCCCAGCAAGCCCACGATTTCACTGGCACCCACATGCAAGTTGATCCCATCGACGACCGCGCGGCCTCCATAGATTTTGACCAGTTGATCAGTGGTCAGAACCATCTCCGCTTTGCTCTTGACCGACGCGGCGATCTCCGGAGATGAAACCGGCGCAGTTTGGCTGATCATGGTTTGGGCAGAGTGGCAGGAGGTGGTGTCTGAGCCGGTGTGGCAGGAGGTGGCGCCTGAGCCGCTGAACCTTGAGGCGTGGGACTGGTTTTGTTTTTCTTTTCGTCGCCGGCGGGCTGGTGAATTTCGGTGCGGCTTGGGCCGTGTGTTGTTAGTTGGCTGTTCTGATTGATTACCATCACCGTGTCAGGACTGGTCGCTACATGCATGTTCAATCCTTCTTGTACACGCGGCGTTCCTGTCAACTCCACGTCTCCAGTCGCAGCGGTGTAAGTGGCCTTATCTGACCGACCGACGGCGCGTGTTGGCGGTCCGCCATTCGGATCAGGTCGGTCGCGTACCAAGCCTACATTCCCGTCGGCAATAGCTTTCTCCAAACCCTGATTTTGTCCTTTGGTAATAAACACTGTCAGCTTGTCAGATTGAAGACTGAAACGTGGATCGATGACCTTCACGCGGCCGCTAAAGATGCCCATGTTCTTGGTCGAATCAAAAAACGCCTCGTCGGCGTAAATCTGCGTCGTCACCGGCTCACCGGACTGCAGCCCGCCGGCGCTCTGGCCGAATAGATTCGCAGGAGAAGATGTTTTTTCGGTTTTCTTCGGTTTCTTTTCTGTTGGGGTTGTTTCAGCCGCTGTCTTCTTCGTTTTTTTCGCCGACGCCGTGGCGGCTAGTTTCGGAGTTGCTGCAGCAATCTGGCCCTGCAACCGCGGCGCAGCAGCGGCGCAAGTGACGACCAACACAACCCACGCCGCCAAACCTTTCATTCGTTCGTATCGGGCTTCTTGGTCAGATGCGACTGATCGGTGATGACCATTTTTACGTTTCCAATCAGTCGTCCGGTTTTCGTGTTTGTGTCGAACACAACAGAATCGCCAATGATGTTGAAATCGGAGCGGTGGATTATACTGCGCTCCTGTGAGCTGAGGACGCGCGTCTTCAAATCCAGCACCGACGTCGGCATGGCAATCTGCAAGTCCGGCTGATTGTCCGGGGAGTACGTTGTGATCTTAAGATGTTCAAATCCCATATGTTCCTGGTCGATACGGCGCGCCGTGCCGGCCTCAAATTTTCCGCGAAGATGGCCTTGGCCGTCGAAATCCGGCAAGACAAGACCCTTGGCTTCGTGTCCGACCGGGAGAGGAATATTCGTCAAACTTTGTTCGCCGGGCGAAACATTCGCACCCGCCGCCGGGCGGCCTTTCTTACGTGGCTTGGACTGCCCCACCACGTCAGGTGCCGCGAGTAAAAGGGGCAGCACAACAGCGAACAACACAATGAGCCAGCTCCTGTACGCGGAGCGGCCGCTACGAAACGGCAGCATGAATAGCCTTTAACATGCGCAGGTGCTTGGGCAAATCCTTTAGCGGAATCTGAGTCGGCCCGTCCGACAATGCGCGCGCCGGATTTTCATGAACCTCCATAAAAATCCCGTCGCAACCCACTGCCATGGCGGCCCGAGCCAGAGCCGGTGCGAGGACAGCATCGCCGGAGGTCGAATCCCCTGCTCCACCCGGCCGCTGCACCGAATGTGTTGCGTCGAAGATCACGCGGTATCCGGCTTCGCGTATCCAATGAAGCGAGCGCATGTCAGCGACGAGATTGTTGTAACCAAACGTGGCGCCGCGTTCGGTGAAACAAAATTGCGAGTTGCCAAAAGCGATCAGTTTTTCAGCAATATTCGGTACGTCCCACGGCGCGAGGAATTGACCTTTTTTGACATTAATTGCCCGTCCGGTCTGTGCCGCTGCGCGCAGCAGATCTGTCTGGCGGCAAAGAAACGCCGGTATTTGTAACATGTCGATCTTTTCACCGGCAATCTCCGCTTCCGCCGGCGAATGTACGTCTGTAGTGACTGGAATTTTTAACTCGCTGCCGATAGCCGCGAGAATTTCGCATCCTTCGCGCACGTCCATTCCCCGAAATGCATGCACAGACGTCCGATTCGCCTTGTCGTACGACGCCTTGAAAATGAAATCGACATCTGCAACCTCACAAATGTCAAAAAGCTTTTTCGCCATCCGCCAGACAAACTTTTCCGACTCAATCACACACGGCCCAAGGATGAATGCCGGGCGTCTTCCACCTATGGTGACTTTTCCGACCCGCAGTGGTTTTGACTTGGTCATGAATTTCTAAGGAAAGCAGGAACCCAGGAATTTTAAAGCGTTGCTGTCTGCTTTCCTGCGTTCCAAAGCGACTTCCCTGTCGCAAAATCGACAATCGCGAATGGCGCGTAAAGCACGAGAAAGAAAACTAAGGCTACGCCGTGCATTTGCAGCAGATACAGCGGGCGCGAATCGGAAAGAAAACTCAAGATGGAGAACGCCTCCGGTTTGTGCAGCAGAAAGCCGTAATTAAAGCCAGTGAGCTCGTCGACGATGAGCGTGACCACGAAATAAAACTCTGTCCATAGCCACACGCGTACCAGCGACATCGGATAGGGCCGGTACCGGCGGGTGAGCATGAGAAAAACTACGCCAACGATAATGCCAGAGTGTGAGGTGAAAAAGCTGATGAATCGCCAATCTGGAAAACCGAAGTGCAGGTTTGGCGTAAGAACCGCCTGAAGCGTTCCGCCAATTCCCCAAAAATATGCCACCTCGAACCACCGCTGGCTTCCAGTCCACATCGCCACCATCACGACGACCATGCCCCAGTCGCACATTTGCATCGGCAACATTTGCTGCCAGGCCACGACACCGCGGCTGCGGATGAAAATTAGATAAACGACGTAGTTCAAGATCAGCACGGCTGAGAGAACTCCTGTGATGATCTTCTCCAGTCTTTGTGATCTTCTGCGCCGAACGACCGCCGCAAGTGCAAACGGCAGCACGATCGTGACAAAGATGACCGTCAGATGCGGCAAACCGTACGGTTGAAATTCGGACGCGTCGTTCATGAAGGGCAGATAAAAGCTCCAAAATCCAACTTAAAACATCCAGGAAAATCCCAACCTTCCAACTTCAATCCTCCAAAACTTGGGCCATACATTGCACCCTGTTGATTGGCGCTTCTCTGGAGCCTGGATATTGGAACTTCGAGGTTCCGGGTTAGCGGATGACCCAGAGGCTGCAAGGAATCACGTCCGTAATCCAGGCGATCCTGCTTGGAATTGGCTCACCAGTTTCGCGTCTGTCGTGAAGCGGCACAACAAGCAAATCGGCTTCAACCGACTGAACAAAGTCGGAGGCGACCAGCCCGGTATTGCCGCGGACACATCGCGCTTCGATCGGAACGTCTGTCGCTCCGGCCGACAAAACAAATCTTTCGAGCATGTCCTGCTGGTCGTCCGGCGCCGCAGCGTCTCCATCTTTACCAGGATCCTCGCGAACCGACGCACGCGCCTGGTCAAAGGTGGTAATGACACGAATGACGTAAAGCCGCTCGGTCGATTCCGCTTCGGCGAGAAGTAGCGTTCGTTTTAGGGCCGTTAATCCGTGATCGGAATAATCGGCAACAAAAACAATGCGGCGAACAGGCTTGGGTTTTACTGCGGGGTTGGTGAACAGCATTACTGAGCAACTTGCCTCTCGCACAAGCCGGCGCGCGACGTTTCCCAGAAATGGATGCAGC
>DATBDI010000174.1:0-5456 GCA_036270025.1 Candidatus Udaeobacter sp.
TCCCAATAGTTCGGCGCAAAGATGCATAAGCGCCGCCGGGAAAACATTGCACGCTCGACGTTTGGTTTGATCAACTACGGCGATTTGAAAATGAATCCCATGTGGGCGCAGACGAGAGGACCGGTGAGGGAGGGATTACGCTCCCGCTAGTGCATCCGATAGTGTGCCCCGCTTGTGGATTTCCCTCTCGCGTTTTGCCAGACGCAAAACGCGGTGAGGGAGGGATTCGAACCCTCGGTAGCCTTTTGGGCTACGGCGCTTTAGCAAAGCGCTGCTTTCGACCACTCAGCCACCTCACCAAAATCGCCCGTGCGCGTGGCTACAGGCGGGAGTCAAGAATATCGCGAAGAATTGGGGATTGCCAACCTCAGCATTTCACTTCGCAGCCACCGCGTTGGACAAAAATGGGAGGCGTCTCCTGAATTTCGCACGCAGTGTCCCGCGACTACGGGAGAGTGCGATGCGTCTGCGCATCGCTTTGTAGACATTGTGCTGCTTACTCTCAAAACCGGCGCGAGGACGCGCTCGCACTCCTAAAACTTCGCAAAAATCAGCAATACTATTTGCCAATTTTCGTCGGCCATTTGAAATGGTTCACCGTGATCAGCGAGCAACAAGCACGAGAAAAAACTCTCGAGGCCATTCAGCCGTTACCGCCGCGCCAGGTAGCCCTCTCACAAGTGCTGCATTGTTTTGCAGCGGAAAATTATTTCGCGCGGCTGCCACTGCCTGGCTTCGATAACTCTGCAATGGACGGCTATGCCGTCATCGCAAGCTCATGCAGAAAAGGCCAACGGCTACGAGTGACCGGCGAGCAACCAGCAGGTCCTGACAGGAAACTCCGCGTTTCCGCCGGGGAAGCTGTCCGAATTTTTACCGGTGCGCCAATTCCGGAAAGCGCGGACGCAGTTGTGATGCAGGAGGATGTCACACGCGAGGAAGCCGAAATAATGATCAACGTGGATGTCGAATCCGGCGAATTCATCAGGCAGCGCGGCTGCGATCTGGCAGAGGGCCAAAAGATGTTGAGCAAAGGCGATCGGATCGGTGCAGCGGCGGCTGGGTTGCTTGCGTCCCAGGGTTTTGTCGAAGCGATGATCGGCGGCGAAGTGAAGGCGGCGATTCTCTCGACCGGTGACGAACTCGTAAGCCCTGGTGAGAAACTTGAGCCCGGACAAATCTACGAAAGCAACTCCAGGTTACTCAGCGCGTTGGCCCAGCGCTCGGGCGCCATCGTAAATTCGGTAGAGCACTGTCGTGACGAACGCCAAGCGACGATCGAAGCAATCCAGCGCGGAACGAAAAACGATGTTCTCATCATCAGCGGCGGCGTTTCTGTCGGGGAACATGATTTGGTGAACGACGCGTTGCGGACGCTAGGTGCCCAGATCGAGATCTGGCGCGTGGCGATCAAACCGGGTAAACCGTTTTTGTTTGGACGCATTGAAAAATGCGCTGTCTTCGGTCTTCCCGGAAACCCGGTGTCTGGGTTTGTCACGTTCCTGCAGTTCGTCCGGCCTGCGATTTTGAAAATGATGGGCGCAACCGAACTTGGGGTACCGCAGGTGCCGGCCACGTTAACGGCCGACCTGAGGAACGATGGCGATCGAGCGCACTACATTCGCGGGAGACTCGAACGCGGAAACTTCACCCCTGTTGGCCGGCAGGAATCGCACGCGCTGTTTGGCTTGAGCCGATCGAATTCGCTGTTACGCCTCGAGGTGGGCGAATCGTTGAAGGTTGGCGCAATCGTTCAGGTGCAAATTTGGGATTGAAAGGCTTGCGGTTTGGAGTGCGCGGACATGTCCGCGCTTTTGAAAGCGGTCCGGCAGCTGCCGGATCGCCGCACTCCAAGGTCCGCACGCGGGTTTGACAGGGTATGGCTGCATTTTAACTTAGACCGCTTGAATACGGAGAGCGCTACCGCATTTGCACGAAGTCCGGCGGATGAAACTCATGCGGATGCCGAACGGCTTTCTCACATCGTAATGGAAATGCAGCGCTGTTTCGTGCTGCGTCTGTGCAAAGAGCTGGCTCCGGGCAACGTGTCGTTCCCCCAATTTTTTCTCCTCGCTTATCTGGATCGCAAGGAAGTGCTCACCATGAGCGCGATTGCGCAGAAGATGGGACACACCACCGCGGCAGCCAGCGGTTTGGTGGCGCGACTGGAGAATCTTGGCTACGTCATGCGCTCGGTGGCGCGCGACGATCGCCGCAAGGTGATGGTCTGCATCACGACCAAAGGCTCCGCGCTCGTCCTGCGCATTCGCGAGGAGATCGTTGGGAATCTGGTAAAAGTACTGAACCACCTGACGCCCGATGAACAAAAGGCGTGGCTGCACATTTACAGCAAAATCTACGATTACTGCCAATCGAAATGACTTGTATCGGCGGCGCGGCAAGATTACGGAAATTGGGCAAAACGTTTAAGCTTTAAATCCAGACGCCGCCGTCCGCGCATCCAAGTATCATGAGGAAATTTCTTTTGTCCGTGGGGATTTTTGCAGCCTTTGGCCTGCTGGGTCAGCCGATATTCGGCGGCACTGGAGGAAGATATAGTAGCGAAACAAGATCAGTCAGCCGGGTCCCCACGTTTACCTTGGAACAGGCGATCCTTACGGCGCTGCAACAAAATCCGACTATTCTGAATGCCGAACAGGAAATTAAACGCACCAAAGGCGTTATCATCCAGATCCGCGCGCAAGCGCTTCCGCAGGTGAATGCACGCGCAAATTTTGAATGGATTGATCCGAACCTGAGTGGTGCCCGTATATTCGGGAACACAACGAATACGACACCGGGAACCACGACTGGCGGAGGCGCGGCGTCGTTCATGGAGGGAGTTACATCGCAGGTCAGGGACGTTAAAGTACCGCTGGCCGCTGCCACGCCAGTGCCCGTTACGAATGTTCAGCAGACCGACGTCTCTTACGCCATCAGCGTCATCGGATCGCAGCTGATTTTTAATGGCACAACGTTCCCGCAGATTCGCGGCACGTTCTTTCAACGCGACAGCGCCTATTTCGCGTTCCGCAATGTTCTGGATCAACTCATCGCGACTGTGAAGACGCAGTTCTACCAGATCGTGGTGAATCGGGAGCTCGTCAGCGTGAATGAAGAATCAGTGCACCTTTTGGAAGCTCAGTTGAAAGACCAACAGAACCGGTTTGAAGCGGGAACAGTTCCGCGCTTCAACGTGCTGCAAGCCGAGGTGGCGCTCTACAATCAGCTTCCGCTACTCATTACGGCACAGAACAACCTACGAATATCGAAGATTACTCTTGCCAAGACGCTCGGGCTCGATTTTCAACCACGCCGCGGTGAACAGCCGCCATTGGAAGTGACGGGCGAAATGCCATACGTCCCGCGCGCAATTAATCTGGCTGACGCAATCGAGCTGGGAAAAGAGCGGCGCCCATTTCTCAAGCAGGCGCGGGCAAACGTATTGAACCAGCTCCAACAAGTACGCGCCACAGCGGGCCAATGGCTCCCGACGGTCACTGCTACTGGTGGTGGCGAATGGGTCAGCTCGCCGATCAACTCGAGTTGGCACGATATTTCCAAGGGTTGGCTCACAACAGTTCAGGGAAGCGTCCCGATTTGGGACAGCGGCGCCATCGCCGGCCAGGTAATCCAACAGCGTGCTCTTCTTTCCGAAACGAAGATTACGTACGACGATGACGTTCGGCAAGTGGAGCTGGAGATACAGCAGGCGTATTCAAATTTGTTGCAGAACCGTGAGTTGATCCAAAGCCAGGAGAAAAATGTGGAGCTTGCTGCGGAAGCACTACGCCTGGCGAAAGCACGACTTGACGCCGGCGCGGGAGTGCAGTTGGACGTGCTCAACGCCCAGGTGCAACTGCTCACTGCGCAACAGACCCGCTTGTCGGCGCTCTTCGGATACAACTCCTCGCTGGCGGAATTCGATCGGGCTACCGGCGCACAGAGCACCTATACAGAGATGTTCGCCAATCTCACGCCGCGCGCGACAAAAACGAAGACGTACTACACCGGCAGCGGTGTGGACGCTGAAGGCAATCCAAAAGAGCCGCGAGAAACCGTGACCACCACGACGTCTCGGAGAACGACTTCCAAATAACCCGGTGTAGCCGTCGCACTGCCTGCCAGGCCGGAGGCTCAGCGAAGGCTGGTGGGCGACGCGCGCGTTTCGCACAGCGAAACCGCTACAGGAATTGCATAGCGAAAACTTGGGAAGAGTGGCTCGAGTTCTCTCGCTGCTGAACGATGATTGTGGAGTGCGGCGATCCGGCAGCTGCCGGACCGCTTTCAAAGCGCGGGCATGTCCGCGCACTCCAAAGAAACGGCATCGCGCTATTGTTCGCTGCGTGACACTACTGCCAACGTGTAGAAAAACTTTCGCCGAAGTTGATCACCGAGGCGGAGAAGGTGGGAGGCCCTTCGTTTTGCCTCAGGATGACAGAACGGCGTGATCGTTGGAGCTTAAGCAATGGATTTGCCGTTCGAACAGTTCCCTGCACTGAGCGCGACTGGAATCGTTCGGCACGCTTTCACCCAGCGAATCCCCGGCATCAACGTCTCTTACGATGAAGCCGAAGTATTAAATCGCCTCGATGCCGCGCATCGCGAGATTCGCAACGCAATCGGCATCGGTGACTGGCCGCTCTTCACAGCCCAGCAGATTCACGGAAACAAGATTGCTGTCGTTGATTCGCTTACACCATTTCAGCTTCGCTTGTCTCGCCGCTCCCCTTCAGAAAGGGGAGAGGATGAAGGTGAGGGGTTCGGCCCGGCTCACCAAGAATCAACGCTAACCCTCCCCCTCTCCCTTGCAAAAGGAGAGGCGACCCAACCCGTGCGTCACGCAAAGGTTTCACGCATCCCGCCAAGCCGCGGAAAGGAATTTCCCGGCTGCGACAGCATCATCACGAACCAACGCGGCATCGCGCTGGGCATTTATGTCGCCGACTGTTGCGCCATTTACATAATCGATCGGAAAACGCCGGCGATCGGTCTGGCGCATTCCGGACGCAAGGGCACCGAGCTGGGCGTCGTCACGAACGCTGTTGAGCAAATGGTTGATCGCTTCGGCTCCGATCCCGCCAACATGGTCGTGCAGCTCAGCGCATGCATTCGCCCGTTGCATTACGAAGTCGATTTTGCAGCGGAAATTGTCCGGCAATGCCACGCACTCGGCGTAAACAAAATTCACGATTCCGGCATTTGCACCGCATGCGATCTGGATCGCTACTACTCCTATCGCGCCGAAAAAGGAAAAACCGGCCGCATGCTCGCGCTGATCGGGTTGAACCCAAACTTTGCGAATTAGACGAAAGAATGTTCGCCTTTAATTACGAACTTTCGTCTAATTCTCGTTAGACACCCTTCACCATTGGCGAATAGCCAAGGAGGAACTCGGATGGCAAGATTGTTCTTATCTCACGCTCATGCTGACGAAGAGGTGGCGCAGGAAATAG
>DATBDI010000175.1:0-1616 GCA_036270025.1 Candidatus Udaeobacter sp.
TGTAAACGCGCACGAAATCGGGCCAGCTTTTCGTATTCGCATTTGTAATTACCGCCGTTGCCAAACGATCGCCCTCGAGAGCCACCGCGACGCCCAAATCAAAGTCGTCATTCTGCACAATCCGATCGTCTTCGAGTATCAGCCGGCGGAATGGCGCATGTTTTTCCATGGCGCGCACGACGGCCCACGCAATCATCACCGAAGGGGAGGGGGCATTCTTCGCGCCGGTATTTTTTGTCGCGTCGCGCGCTTCGCGAATTGCATCCCAGCGCGCATCGATTTGTAGATTGGCAGGAATCACGCGGCTGAGTTTTCGCGTGATAGTCGGCGACAGCGCCGGCTCGATGACCGTAGCCGGGGTCGGCGACCCCGGCCCTTTGAACTCCCGCACGTCCGACGCACGGCCGCGATCGTCATTCGAGGCTACAGCTTGGTCCGGCGATTCTTTTGCTGCCATCTCAAATTGATCTGCAACGCTCGGCTCGCGCGTGATGATGGTGCCGAGTTCCTGACCAATATCGACCGTGTCGCCTACATTCGTTTTCCATTCACCCATCACGCCTGCAAAAGAGGACTGAATCGGGTAGACGGCTTTGTCGGTCTCTACTTCACAAAGCTCGTCGTCGAGCTCGACGACGTCTCCAAGGTTTTTCAGAAGCGAAACAATTTTCGCGTTGCGAATTCCTTCGCCCATCACCGGGACCGTGACGCTTTGCACGTGCCGTTCACTGGCGTCCGCTGTAGCCGGGGGCGCTGACCCCGGCTGAACGTATTTGGGTTGTTTGGCAGCACGGCCGGAATCAGCGATTCCGGCTACAGCCGCGCGTTCATGCTTTGTTGAAACTGAACGTTTAACGGCAGCCACAATCCGCTCGACATCCGGCAGGGCGGCATATTCGTAAATCGGGTTGTACCCGATCATGACATTAGCTTTGCTGACGAGAACCGGCGGACTGATCATCTCATCCCAAAGCTCCGGCGTGCTCGCGATGTGGGAAATAATCATCTGTCCGACGCTGCAGTTTTCGGTGTCTTCCTGGACAACAACAAGTCGTCGAGTTTTGCGAACGGATCGTTCGATCGTTGCTTTATCCCAGGGGACGATAGACCGCAGATCGATCAATTCGACGGTGGTGTCGCTGCCAAGTTTGTCGAGCGCTTCGAGAGACTTTTCTACGGTGTTTCCCCATGCAACGACCGTGACGTCGGAGCCATCGCGCAACGTGCGTGCTCGACCCAATGGGACGGCGCGAACCGGCTCCGTGTATTCGTGTTCGGCCCAGAGCAAATGCTTCGGAATGAGAAAAATCACCGGGTCCTCGCTGTGCATCGCGCTCCAAAGCAATCCCGCTGCATCGGCAGGCGTGCTCGGGATTGCTATGTTCAAGCCAGGATAATGCGCGAACGCCGACTCGTTTGCCTGGCTGTGCCACAAACTTCCACCGGGCAAATACGCGCCGTAAGGCGCATAAATCACTGCCGGACATTTCCAGTTCCCGAAAGATCGCCACCGCAAATTCGAGATGTTGGTGACGAGTTGGTTGAACCCCGGATAAATGAAATCGATGAACTGCATTTCGAAGACCGGGCGCTTTCCATACGCTGCCAGGCCGCAC
>DATBDI010000176.1:0-1835 GCA_036270025.1 Candidatus Udaeobacter sp.
CGAAACGTCGCGAACTTCGCCAAAAGCGCTACGACCACGATCGTTTTCAGCATTTTGGGCATCGTCGCCGCCGGCAGCCTTTTCTACAAAACCGGCTTGGATCCGCATCGCGGCACGCATCGCCTCCAGAACAATCTCTACTCGGTTTGCTGTGACGAAGTTTCCACGCGATTCCGCGATTTCTATCGCAGCTTCGCCACGGTTATGGGAGCGCAACTGACGATCTCGCTGGTCAACACGGCTTTGACGGCAATCTTTCTCATGGCAGTGCATCTGCCGCACACGACGTTGCTCATCGCAGTTACTTTTCTTTGCGGTCTGGTGCCGATTGTCGGGAATCTCGTAAGCAACACCATCATCGTGTTCGTTGCCTTAACGGTGTCCCCGAAACTCGCAATTGGGGCGCTGGTATTTCTGATTGGGATCCATAAGCTCGAATATCTGCTGAACAGCAAAATCATCGGCGAACGGATTCGCAACCCTGTTTGGCTAACACTGGTCGCGCTGATCATCGGTGAACGACTGATGGGCATCCCCGGACTAATTCTAGCGCCGGTGGTACTGAATTATTTGCGCGTGGAAATGCTCACCATCGAGGTGCCGCGCGCAACCCAATCGGTTGAAGCGCTAAACCGCTAAGTGGGCAAAAGCTTTCCGTTGTAACGGTTCGACTCTCTGAGCATTCAATCCTGAGGAGCGTCATGAAATCAGGCTTTCTGGAAAAGCTGATCGAGCGGCTCGGCCGCATCGGGCCCGAAGACGTTCAGAATTATTTTCTCCGCCTGGCACAGGAAAAAGGCTTTCTGGAAACCGTTTTCAACGCGATCCAGGAAGGCATCATTGTGACCGATGCCAACGGTCGAATCAGCTACGTCAACGATGCAGCATGCGAGCTATTTGGGCTCGACGCAGCAGACGCAATCGGTAAGCGGCTCGACGAACGGATGAGAGGTCTCGATTGGCAGTCGCTTACGAAAAGTAGCGGACCGGTCAGTCATGACATGGAAATTTTTTATCCCCAAAATAGGTACATTAATTTTTACATCGTGCCGCTAGTGATGGAGCAGCGGAATTCTGTATCTGGAATCAGTCATTCCGGTCGGCCGGGTTCAACGATCCCAGTTACAGCAGAGGTTGGGCACGTGATGATCCTGCGCGACCTCACGAAAAGCCGGCGCACCGCGCAGCAAACCATTGAGTCCGAACGCTTGAATGCCCTGACATTACTGGCGGCGGGCGTCGCGCACGAGATCGGCAATCCACTCAACTCGCTGCACATTCATCTGCAATTGATGGAGCGCAGCGTGCAAAAACTGAACGATGACGCCAAGGCCGAGCTTCAAGAGTCGATTGACGTCGCGCGCTCGGAGGTGAACCGCCTCGATTCAATCGTGACGCAATTTTTGCGCGCCATCCGCCCGTCGAATCCGCAGCTTCGTCCGGAAAACTTGAACACGATCATCGAAGAAACAGTGCGCTTTTTCACTCCGGAAATTCGCGATCGTGAGATTACTGTCGAACAACAACTACGCTCTGATCTGCCTTTGCTTCAGTTGGATCGAGATCAGATGAAGCAGGTTTTCTACAATGTGATCAAAAACAGTCTCGAAGCGACGCAACGCCATGGCACCTTGCGGATCGAGACAGACCTGGACGATACGCATGTCGTCGTCAGGTTTGTGGACAGTGGTGGCGGGATATCGCCCGAGAATTTGAGTCGTGTCTTTGAACCTTATTTCACGACAAAGCCGGCTGGCACCGGCCTCGGACTATTGATTGTACGGCGCATTGTGCGCGAACACGGTGGCGAACTTTCGGTCGAGAGCAGCCAGGGC
>DATBDI010000177.1:0-5611 GCA_036270025.1 Candidatus Udaeobacter sp.
GATTACGAGGCGCCGGAAGGGTGCTCTTAGCATAAGAATGGTCCGTCCCAAAACAGAATCGGACGCTCTACGACACTCGGCTCTTTTTTAGTGATTCGGTGCAATGAAGTGAAATACATCCGGCGCTCGTCATCGCACCGACTGACTGCGCGGTTCGAGCTGGTCGCCACCAGAACACGATCGCAATTGCCGTACGTAGCCGAATGTTGCAAAGACGATCCACCGCTGTCGGCGATTAAAGCGTCTTCAGAATGCAGCCGAGGAACTCGCGAGGTCCTCTCGCGAGTTCCTATCACCTCTATCCGGGAGTGCTGTTACGGCGTCGGCCGAGGTGCTGGCGTCGGCGGAACTCGCGGCGTTGGAGTTGGCCTGCCGCCCGGAGTTCCGGTTGCCGTGGCCGTTGGCGTCGCAGTTACGGTTGCGGTCGCTGTCGCTGTTGGTGTGGTCGTTACAGTCGCTGTTGCCGTGGCTGTCGCCGTAGGCGTTACCGTCACAGTGGCCGTTGCAGTCGGTGTTGGAGTTGGAGTTCCTCCGCCTGCGTTGCAGAAGATTTCCGTCGAGGCGGTCGGTACGCCACCGCTATCGTAGCCGCCTGACAACCAGATCCGCGTCGTGCCATCAGTGTCGGTAGGGAAGTTGCGCCGCGCGGTAGTAAACGGCGGGCCAATCCCCCAGCCTTGCCCCGGAATAAAGACGTCCACCTCATTTGAGGGATTGGGCGCGGTTCTGCCCCCGCCCATGACCCACATCTGGCCGTTGAAGTTAAGCGCTCTCGTCTCGCCTGTGGCCCTCGGTATGGCGGCAATCGGGGCGATAGTATTTGCCGCGGGATCATAAACAAAAGAGTTTGTCGTATCGGTGAGCAGGCCGGCCGTGATATCGCTGCCCCCACCCGTGTAGATGAGGGTGCCGATAGTTGTGGTGGGTATGTAGCCGAGCGGAACAGGCAGAACAGTGGGCTTCTGTACCCACGTGGTAGGAGGAGTAAACTCCCATATCGTGTTTGTTCCTTGGCCTCCGTTCGTGATCGTGTCGAAGCCACCCAGGATATAGAGCTTGTTGTTCAAGACCGTGAAACCACCGGGCAGAGTAGTTGCCTGCGCCCCGGGCCAGGGAGCAGCGACTGGACTGATGACGTCGGCAACAGGGTCGTAGCGGAATACCCGATCGGCAATGTCAACCACCGTAACTTGCGAACCACCCACGCAGTAGATGTAAGGCGTTCCGCCATCCGATAGCACGCCGCAAGCCATGTTGTTCGTGTGGGTATCAGGGTAGGTGGCGGACTTGGTGGTCCAAGTATTGGCGACCGGATCATATTCAAACGGGTGAGTAAACTCGCTGCCGGCTGTGTCGGCACTGCGTCCCCCCATGGCGTAAAACTTCCCATTGGCCTGGAAGTAAACGCCAACAAGGCGCACACCAACACTGGGAAGATCTGGGCCGGCTGACCATCCCGACGGCGTGCAACCGCCGGAGACATTGACCGAGCCAATCATGCCAATAACGCAATGCACCAAACAGTGGTAAGAATAAGCGCCAGGCTGCGTAAAAGTGTGCTGATAAACCGTGCCTACGTTGGAAAGAACTCCTGGGAAGCAGTTCATATCGTCAGGGGAACAATATTGTGAATCGGCTGCGCAAGGGTGGCCGCTGGTGACACTGTGACCGCTCTCGGCCCAAGTCCATCGCACCGTGTCGCCCACGGAGATGTTGACTGTGTCCGGCACAAACACATCGCCGCCCTGTCCCACCGCCACATCGACAATCTGGCCGGTAGCGGATGGCACGCCGCTCACAGCTGGCTGACCGTTTTGATCGAGAATGGTGATCCCGGGTACGCTGGGCCGTTTCTGGGCGATCGCGTTTGTTCGTCTTTCCCCGGATTCCGCTCGCACCAAAAATGCAATCGCGAAGATAAATGCCACCCAAAAAACCAGCCGTCCTGCGTTTGATCTGTTCATGCTGTTAGTCCTATTTTGCGCGCCAGCGTTCTACATTTGTTTTTAGTTTGATCCGTAACTGACGCTCTACGGCTCAACGTGGATCCCGATATTGCGCAGGAACCGGTACAAAAGCCAAGCAAAATCTTTCGAGCAAAATTACAGAGAGCGGCTTGTGGACGAAGAAAAACGTAACGGAATTGTTACCGGTTCAGTGCTCTAAAAGCGGGATCCTTTACGGCGGCGTCGGGCGCGGCGCTGCTGTCGGACGTTGGCGCGGAATCGGAGTAACTCGCGGCGTCGGAGTTGGCCTTGGTGTTGGGCTTGCAGTTGCCGTTGCTGTAGGCGTAGGGCTCGGACTTGGACTTGTGGTTGCAGTCGGCGACGGTGTCGGAGTTGGCAAGGGCGTTCCTATTAGTTTGCGCCAGACGCCTTCGCCAAAAGTGCCGGCATACAAGTACACGTTGTCGGTGCAAGAAGCCTCTACGACCGGTACCGGGCACGGCGGAAAACCTTGATTGATGTCCGACCACGACGCGCCACTGTCGGTAGACAAAAACATACCCGCGGTGTCGCCGGCGAATATCGAGGTGCCTGTGAGGGTATAAGTAGCGATACCGCAACCACCGGGGCAATTTCCTGGCGGTGAACTAAAGTTCCAGTCTTCGCCGAAATCGATTGAATAAAAAGCGTCAAACAGGCCGCCCGCAAGCACATTGCTTCCCTTTGCTGCCAGGCGATCAATATCCACATTGAGGGCAAACGTCCTGGAGGCCCATGTAATACCGCCATCGGTGGATTTGTACAATCCTGTTACAGAAGAGCTTTGTCCAAAAACTCCAGCATAAGCGAGGAGACTTCCATCCGAGGCGACAGAACTGACGAAGGTTGCATTTATTGGTAAATTGGCCTGATGCCACGAGCTTCCGTCATCAGACGAATAAAATATGGCATCCAATGCGTCTGAGGGAGACAGCAATACCGTTACCGCTGCGAGAATGTTACCGCCGCTCACAGTGAGAGAGTAAGCAGTCACATTTATGTTAGGTGGAAAGCCGTTAAGAGTTTGTTGAAATGTTTCCCCGCCGTCGGTTGATTTGTAAATGCCGTTGGCAGCTCCGGCGTAAAGCGCATTGTCCTTTGCGCAAAAGGCAAGGACTAGCTGGTGAGCAAGCAGATTGTTGTTAATGTCAGTCTTGGTCCAGGTGTCTCCACGGTCGCTGGACTTGTGGATTCCGTCACCCTGTGTGCCGGCGAATACATGGTCTTCGAATGCTATCAGGCTGCGGATCTCTGAGCCGATTGGCAGCCCCGCAGCTGCGGGGTCCCAATTCTGTCCACCATTTGTGCTTCTGTATATTCCTGCTGCATCCGCCGGGGTTCCAGCGAAAACAGTGCTGCCGTCATACAGCAATGCCGGAATAGCTCCGTTACCGAGGCCGGTACTCACGTCTATCCAAGTGGCCCCCAGGTCCGTGGATTTGAAAACCTTGCTGTTAGAGCCCAGGTAAATGGTGTTGCCATTCGCGGACAACGAGTATGCCCCATTCGAAAAGGGTTCAAAAGTCCAGCTCGCGCCATTATCGATTGACGTCTCAAGACCTGACGTGGATGCACCGAATAACTTTGTGCCGGCTTTGGCAAAGGAGCTGATACCAGTCAGCGCAAACTGCTCTACAACATCCCAGCTGGCTCCGTCATCCGTTGAGCGCCAGATAAAATTGTCTTCCGCGACGATAATCGCGTTGTCGCTGACAATGGATTTGCCGGCATTTGTTATGATTGAAGGAATTACCTGCCAGGTATTGCCGTTGTCACTTGATCGCGCGACCCCGCTGTCACCGGGAAGCGCTGCGAACATTGCGTAAAGAAAGGGAGTCTTGAATGCAAACGACTTGACTACGCTTCCAGCCAGGCCGGTCGTGCCGCTCCACGTCTCCCCATTATCTGTAGATTTGAAAACGTTTAGGAAACTGGGGCAGCCGCTTGAAACAGCAGCTAACAAGTTGCCTCCTGAGACAATCAGATCGCTAATTGAGGTCCGTTCAATGCCAGCATTTGCTCCCACCCAGCCCAAACCGTTATCAGTCGATTTGTAGACTCCCTGCGTTTCTGTCCCGGCGTAGACGATGTTACTCGCCTCAAATATGACGTTCGTCCTCAAACCGGGCGGTCCGGCGGTCTTTTCCCACAGAGCTCCGGCTCCGTTGCCCGACTTACCCTGAGAACCGCCTGCGGCTGCAGGGAGTTTTTGGATCGCAATGATGAGAGGTATCAGGATTGCGGCTGCAATAGCGATCGCGATGCGATTGTTTTTCATAACTGTGCGTTTTGTAAACGAATCGTTTCAAATCACCCAAGCGATCCCCAACCCTAGAATTCCTTCAAGGCTTAATTGATAACAACGTTGTTACCTTGGCTCAATCAGGTCGCACGCGAACTATAACAGGATGAACATGCCTTTGTTTCCAGGCTTGTTCGCAGCGGTAATGATCAACAGTTACACGAATTACGTCCATCCCCGGTACGCTCGGGCTGATAACTCTGTGCCTTTGAACTAACCCGCTCGTTACGCCGACAGAGTAGGACGCACCCGTGGAGTAGGCATCGGCCGTGGCGTTGGGGTAGCTCTGGGTGTGGGCGTTGGTGTTAACGTAGGAGACGGAGTCGCGGTCGCGGTCGGAGTTGGCGTGGGCGACGGACCGCCGCCATTTGCTGTCCAAAGGATCGTGCCGGTGTCGCCAACCGCGATTCCTCGCAACGCGTCGTTCGCGAAGGAAACGTCGTTAAGGTTGGCAGAGGTCCCACTGGCCTGATCGGTCCAGGCGATTGCCATATTTGTGGTGTGCAAGATTCGTCCGCCCCAGCCCACCGCAAACCCAACGTTTGTTGTATTTGTTACTGGGAAATCAACACCCTCTATTACCTGATCGAAGAATAGTGTTAACCAATTGATGCCGCCGTCGGTGGTCCTCGCAATCGCGCCTCTCCCGTCAAAAACGAACCCTGAGACGACACCCGTATTAACATCGAAGAAGCGGACGTCGGTGCAACCGCCTTCGTTTTTATCAAAATAAAATGCGTGAGGCTCCCAACTGGCACCGCCATCGGTCGTAGCCTGCACCAAAGGTTGAAAGATCGAATTTTGTCCGGCCACAAACCCTATGGTTGGACTCAGCATATGCGCGCCTGGAAAACCGCCGCCGAAAAACCCGCTTTGGCTGATTTGCCATGAGGCGCCAAAGTCAGTCGAGTAGAGAATCGTTTGCGAATCGCCGCCCAAAATTCCGTTTGACCCATTAAAGAACACGGATCTAAGCGCGTCCTCCACGCCGCTCGCCACGCTCTGCCACATCGCCCCTCCGTCGGTGGTACGTAGAATCAATCCCTGGTCTCCAACCGCGATGCCCTGATTACCATCAAAAAAGTACACCTCGTGCAAAGTGTTTGTTGTTCCCGACAAAAGCGGCGCCCACGTCGCTCCGGCATCGGTGCTTTTCAAAATCGTGCCGGCAGCGCCGACTACGAAAGCGATTCCTGAATCGAGCAGATAGGCGCCGTTCAAGTTGTTCGTTGTTCCCGAATTAGCAGCGGACCATTGCCCGAAGACGGTTACGTTCGAGTAGAAAACGAGCCCCAATATTAGACGAAATGTTTTACCCCTAAAC
>DATBDI010000178.1:0-1971 GCA_036270025.1 Candidatus Udaeobacter sp.
TCTGCGAATCGCCGTGCACTGCGACCCAGCGCTTCGGTCACTCCCGATTCGATTCCGGCCGCCTCGCCACGACGATACATGTCGAACTCCTCGAGTAACCTCCGTGCCACTGCGAATGCGGTTCAAGCGAGCCGCGGCGCATGAATCAATTGCTGCTTGGCCAGCAATCAATTAGTGATAGCAAGCAAAGTGACCAAAACCACGATTTGTTTCAAAGCGAAACTCTTCTGTCCAGCAATGGAGCCGGCCCGCCCTCGGGCCGATCAACGCGCGAAGGCCGACTCCTGGATGTTTCTCATCCTGCCAAAGACCGCCAGTGCCAAGCTCCCCTCGCGCGGCATGACGGCGATCGAAGGCACCATCAATGGCTTCCCTTTTCAAGCCGTGCTCGAGCCAGACGGCCAGAAAAGCCACTGGCTCAAAGTGGACCGGAAGTTGCGTGAAGCTGCGGGCGCAGAGGCGGGCGACGTTGTCACTCTCGAGATCGCGCCGGCGGCAGAGGAACCGGAACCGACTGTGCCGGCAGATCTGAGAAAGGCTCTCGCTGCGGCCGCCCCGAAGGCGCGTGCATTGTGGTCGGAGATCACGCCCATCGCGCGTCGAGATTGGATCCAATGGATCACCTCCGCCAAGCAGCCAGAGACGCACACGCGCCGGATCAAAAATGCCTGCTCGATGCTTGCTGCCGGGAAGCGACGCGTTTGCTGCTTCGACCGATCCGGGTTTTACGACAAAAGCTTGAGCGCTCCTAAAGCGGCGACTTAGATGACTACTAGTCTATCTCAACGCGCCGGGCTGCTGTTGCCTGCTCGCGCTTTTTTCGCTTCGTCGATCACGCGCTGCTCGATCTCGCGTGGCATTTTTTCGTAGCAACTGAATTGCTCGGTGTGAACGCCGCGTCCGCCGGTAAGCGAGCGCAGGACACTTGCGTAGCGGTAGAGTTCCATCGCGGGAACCTCGGCGCGGACGATTTGAAATTGTCCCTCGACATCCGTGCCGAGAATTCTCCCGCGACGGCTGGAAAGATCGCCCACGACTTTGCCCATGCAATCTTCGGGAATCCGCACCTCGATCATATTCATCGGTTCGAGCAAACAGGGCCGCGCTTTCATGAACGCTTCCTTAAACGCCCAATAGCCCGCGACCTGGAATGCGATGTCCTTCGAGTCCACCGGGTGCATCATGCCATCGTAAAAATTCGCCTCGACGTCCACGACGCGACAGCCGGCGAGAATTCCCTCCGCGCACGCGATCTCGATGCCGCGCTGGACCGATGGCACAAACACGCGGTCCACACACTGACCTGAAAGTGATTCGCTGAAGGCGATGCCGGAGTTGCGCGGCGCGGGCGCGATTTTGAGCTCGACTTCGGCGAATTGCCCTGCGCCGCCGGTTTGCTTTTTGTGCCGATACCTGTGCTCGGCGCGGCCATGAATCGTTTCGCGATACGGCACACGCGGCTCGATCAGGTCGAAATGAACGCGGAACCGCCGCCGAAGACGCTCAGCGATCACTTCGAGATGCAGTTCGCCCTGCGCGGAAATGATCGTCTGGTGCAACTCAGGATCGGCGCGGAAAACAAATGCCGGATCTTCGTTGTGCAACGTCGCGAGCCCCGCGGCCACTTTGTCCTCTTCACCCATCGCCTTGGGTTGCAGCGCGGCGTGAATGTTCGGGCGCGGATATTCCGGCACGGGAAGTTTCACCGGATGATTCGGCGCGCAAAGCGTCTCGCCGGTATGCGTGTTCTTGAGTTTCACCGTCGCGCCAATGTCGCCCGCGCCGAGACGCGACACCGTCTCGCGCGTCCGGCCGTTGAGCAGAAAAATTTGCCCGATGCGTTCCGTGATGTTGCGGTTGGCGTTGAACAAATCGCCGCCGGTCGTGATTTGCCCGGAATAAATGCGAAAGAACGAAAGCTCGCCAAAGTGTTCTTCGTTCATCGTCTTGAACACTTGCAGCACCGGCTCG
>DATBDI010000179.1:0-3635 GCA_036270025.1 Candidatus Udaeobacter sp.
GATGTCGCGCGGAAGTCCGACGTTCACCGATAGCAGTCGGGCCATTGTGGTCGCTGTATGGCTGCAAGTATGAATCTATCCCGACCCTCAGCTGATGAACGAACACGGCTCGGCAAGCAGAGCGAAGCGGTTACAGATTACGCCTTCGCGTAAAGCTCTGCGCCTTGTTCCAAGAATTCCTTCCTCTTTTCCTCCATTCCTGATTCGATTGCTTCTGATTCCGACAGGGCGTGTTCCGCGGCGAATTTGCGGACATCCTCCGTGATCTTCATGCTGCAGAAATGCGGTCCGCACATCGAGCAGAAATGGGCTGATTTCGCCCCCTCGGCAGGCAGAGTTTCGTCGTGGAATTCGCGGGCGGTTTCGGGATCGAGTGAGAGATTGAATTGGTCTTCCCAGCGGAATTCGAAGCGCGCTTTGCTGATCGCGTTGTCGCGGTATTGCGCGCCGGGATGGCCTTTCGCTAAATCCGCAGCGTGTGCGGCGATCTTGTAAGCAATGACGCCGTCTTTCACGTCCTTCTTGTTAGGCAAACCGAGATGTTCTTTCGGCGTGACATAACAAAGCATGGCGCAGCCGTACCAGCCGATCATGGCGGCGCCGATCGCGCTGGTGATGTGGTCGTAGCCTGGCGCGATGTCGGTGGTGAGCGGGCCAAGCGTGTAGAACGGCGCTTCGTCGCACCACTCGAGTTGTTTCTCCATGTTCTCCTTGATCATGTGCACGGGGATGTGGCCCGGGCCTTCGTTCATCACTTGCACGTGATGTTTCCAGGCGCGCTGGGTAAGCTCGCCTTGCGTGTAAAGCTCGGCGAACTGCGCTTCGTCATTCGCGTCCGCGATCGAGCCGGGCCGCAAACCGTCGCCAATGGAAAAGCTGACGTCGTACGCGGCCATGATCTCGCAGATCTCGTCCCAATGGGTGTAAAGAAAACTTTCCTGATGATGCGCGAGGCACCATTTCGCCATGATCGAGCCGCCGCGCGAAACAATCCCGGTTGCTCGTTTAGCCGTTAAAGGGATGAAGCGGAGAAGAACGCCGGCGTGGACGGTGAAGTAATCGACCCCCTGCTCCGCCTGTTCGATGAGTGTGTCGCGATAAATTTCCCAGGTCAATTCTTCCGCGCGGCCACCGACTTTCTCGAGCGCCTGATAAATAGGCACAGTGCCGATGGGCACCGGCGAGTTGCGAATGATCCATTCGCGCGTGGCGTGAATGTTCTTGCCGGTGGAAAGATCCATTACTGTGTCGGCGCCCCATTTGGTCGCCCAACGCATCTTTTCGACTTCTTCCTCGATCGACGACGCCACGGCGCTGTTGCCGATGTTGGCGTTGATCTTTACCAGGAAATTGCGGCCGATGATCATCGGCTCGGACTCGGGATGATTGATGTTGGTCGGGATAATGGCGCGGCCGCGGGCGACCTCGTCGCGCACGAATTCGGGAGTGATTTCGCGTTGAATCGAGGCGCCAAAAGATTCACCCGCGTGTTGCTGAAATAAGGTAGAGCAAGCCTCCGGCTTGCTATTGGGATCGGATCGCAAGCCATAGGCATGCGCTACATTGCCATTCTCGCGAATCGCGATGAATTCCATCTCTGGCGTGATGATTCCGCGCCGCGCGTAAGCCAATTGCGTTACGCAACTGCCGGGCTTTGCCCGAAAAGGCTTACGCGCCGGCATTGTTGATGTGAGATGTTTGAGGTTTGCGGTTCCTTTGGAGCTTGAAGCCTGGGATTTGGAGCTTCCGTTGCCCTTCGAAGCGTGCTCGGCGTGCGCAACAGAGAGGTAGCCATCATCGATCGGCTCAACTTTGCGCCCTTCAATTTCTTCGACATCGCCGCGCGCCAGAATCCAGTCCCAACGCAACGGCGGAAGCCCTTGGACCGGGTCAAGCATCACGCTTGGATCGCCCCATGCGCCGCTGGTGTCGTACACGCGCACCGGCTCGTTTATTTCGATCTCGCCATTCAGCGACTTTGTCGGCGACAGCGAGATCTCGCGGAAAGGAACCTTTATGTCTTTGTGCAACGTGCCGGAGACATGAACCTTCTTCGAATTCGGAAGAGATTCTTGGACAGAATATGCAGAATTTGAACTGCCGCTGGCCTTCGCCGAATTCATTTTGTTCATTTTGTTAATTCTGTCGCAAGCCAACAGCTAGAGATGTCTCGACTTCGCTCGACATGACAAAGGAACGCACGCGAACGTCAGATTCAGAACTTCGTGCCGATTCGTGTGCATTCGTGGTTAAAAAAATAGCCATGCGTTGGATTCGCACGGCTGAGATAACCGCCAGTCCGTTTGCGGACCTCCCTTCGTCGGCATTACCCGCATCAGGTTCAAGGGGTCAGCTCCGAAAATCTTCGGAGCACTCTCAGCCAAGCGGCTCCCCCGCACTTTCTTTCTCGCTCAGAATAAGACTCGGTCGGGCTAAGTCAATAACGTGAACGTTTGTAGGGCGCCTGTGTCAGGCGCCAGGCGTTTCACAGAAACGCCCTACAGACGTAGAAAACCGCTGACGAGAATCTATCCGCCGGCTGGCAGCTCTTTCACGTTGGTATGGAAAATGGCGAGCCATTGACCGTTCTCCAGTTTCCAGACGGACCCGGCGTTGTAGGTGCCGGAGACATCCTTTCCATCCGCTGTCCCCTGGACCTTCACCTTGTAGGTCGTGACGATGACGTCTTTTTCGTCAGAGAACATGTCGAAATCGCTGAACTCAAACGATTTCATGTCCCACTTTTGCATGTCGCTCAGTTCATCCTGGAGACTTGTGGAGAGGCGATTCGCGTAAACGCAGCGGATGTCTTTATCGACGACTTTCTTGAAGGCGTCCGAGTTCTTGTCCTTGAAGGCCTGCCAGGCTGATTTTTCCTTGGCTTCCATGGCGGCCTTGTCCGGCATTGCGGCGATGGAAACGGCGATGGTCGCAAACAGTGCTACGATTGTGTGGGTGATATATCTTGTCATTATGTCCTTTCGTGGGGGTTGAAGGCTAAACTCAGCATGCTGTGTTCAGCCAGAACGTCAAGGCAGAGCCGCACTTCGTCTAAACGCACGAGCCATCGGCGAGATTGCGCGTCACGGCACAATCGGAGCGGACTGCAGGGACATTCTTTGCGAAGGAGTCGCCGCCTGCTGCGGCGGAAGAAACTTGGATTTGCCGACGAGGCTGATCAGACTCGCATCTGCTTCTTTCATTGCTCCTTCCTGAATGGCTGGTTGAGTCGGCGCTAATTTGGTTTGCTTGCGATAATCGGCGACGAGGAGCGGCGGCTGTTTTTTTTCGCCCAACGCCAGGTAGCTCTCGATGCCAATGCTGATCGCGCCGGCGAGCTTCGCCCGCCAATCCTTGTCGGAAATCAATTTGCTCTCGCCGTGCTCGGTCAGAAACCCTCCCTCAACCAACACGGCCGGAACTTTTGTGAGCCGGAGGACAGCGAACCGGGCTCGTTTGATTCCGCGGTCGTATTCGGGGATGTGCCCAAGAAGCGAATGATAAATGCAAGCCGACAGGGCCGTGCTTTGCGCGTCGACCGTGCTGCCCGGTTGCATGTTGTAAGCCCTCGACGAGATGGCGCTGTCGGAAGTAGACGGCGCACCACGCGGCGTAAACGAAAAAATCTCGAACCC
>DATBDI010000180.1:0-2065 GCA_036270025.1 Candidatus Udaeobacter sp.
CCGTTGCGTTCGCTCGAGCGTTTCATCGGCCGCGGGATCGTCCGAAAAAAGGCGGAGGGTTTCGATTACAACCAGGCCGCGCCGCCACGCGACGAACGGGGAGGGCGGGCGCGAGTCCCGCAGCGAAAGATTGAGCCGCGGCTACCAGGAAGTTCTTCGCGTGGAAGCGGCGATGCCCCGCACGGCCAGATCGGGTGGCGTTTCCGCAATGCTTCATCGAACAACCGTCCGCCGCGCAGATCTTATCGAAGGCACCGTTGATTCATTAGTCAGAAATCGGGGTTCACCAGAAGTGATGAGTGACGGGTGACGAGATCGCAGGCGACACGCCCGTTCGACTCCGCTCAGGGCAGGCTCTGCCGCTACAGGGAACGCCGAACTCCGATATAAATCCAACGTCGCAAGCGGGACGCATGCGCTACACTCGAATTCAGCTCAAAGTTTTGGGTCGCGTGGTGCGGAATGCCAGAAGCGGAGAACCTCGATGCTTTGCCTGGCTTCGTTCACGCGATAGAAAACTTTGAACGGCCGGACCGTTAGCTTACGAACGTTGCGAATGTGCCGGTATGAACTGCCTTTGTGGGGTGTTTGCGCCAGACTCAATGCCGCGTCGAGCAAATGATTGCCAAGCGCGGATGCTGCATCCGGGTTACGCTCCCGCTAGTGCATCCGATAACGTGCCCGGTTGGTAGATTGCCGCAGGGCGGCGGGATTGTCTTTCGCGATATAGGATACGATCTCGGCAAGATCGTCTATGGCCGGGTCTGCGATTTCGACTCGGAAATCCATTTTGGAATGAGCGCGCGAACCTCGTCGATTGATTTGCTTTCTTCCGGATGAGCGTTGGCATAAGCAATCGCTTCGTGCAACGCGGCCTGTAAGGCAGGATCATCGTCGTCATCTGCGAGACAGGAATCGACGCCGAGCTTGAGGATACGCAATTCATCGGGCATCAACTTGTCCATCGCGGAGAGGATCTCCTGCACGGTGCTCATGATCGGAGATTACAGAATAAGTGGTCGCGAAGCAATAGGTCCACCAGGTGCTCGCCGCGGCGAGCACTGCTATTCGCTCTGTTCATCTGGATGGCATCGGCATCGGCTGCGTGAGTCGCCATCTGCGCCTATTGTGATAGCGTCGGTAAGCCGAATGGGCTCAATCTTCCTCAGTTACAGGCGAGAGGACACTGAAGGTCAAGCTGGTCGTCTGTATGACGACCTTGTTGCCGTCTTCGGTTCCGATTCGGTATTCATGGATGTTGCGGCCATACAACCTGGGCGGGATTTTCGGAAGTCCATTGATCAGAGCTTAAACTCCTGCGGGGTGTTTCTGTCTTTGATCGGCAAGAGTTGGTTGACCGCAAAAGACACTTCAGGTCAACGCCGTCTAGACGACCCTGCCGACTTCGTTCGTATTGAAACGGGCGCGGTTCTAAAGCGCGATATCCCGGTCATTCCCGTTCTGGTGCAAGGCGCGTCAGCTCCCAAGCCAGATCAACTGCCAGATGATTTGAAGGAGCTTGCGTTTCGCAACGCAGTCGAACTCACGCACCCGCGCTGGGCCTCCGATATCCAAGTGTTGATAAAGGCTTTGCGTCCTCACATCTCTGAATCAGGCCCCAAACCCGAGCCAGAACGAGTCCAGGCAGGCAGTAAGCTAAGAGCGACTAAGTTCCTCGCCGTAATTGCGGTTCTTCTCGTCATTCTCATCGGGCTGGTGTTTTATCTCCGGCCCGTCAAGAAGGTAGTGGATAAGCCTGCCAACCCCCCGGCGGAGACCACGACAACTTCAGCAGCCGTCGATTCATCCCCGCTCGGGCCCATAAAGCGAAGTCCAGAAAAAGTAGTGTCTCCGCCTGCAACAACAAATGCGGCGCCCACCGGAGTCGAAGACTTTTCACTGGTCGCCCGACAGGAACCTCTCGCAGACAATCCCAAGCGCTATAGATTTACGTTGTCGCTTGATGCTCCGGCATTAGCCATCGAAATGATCGACCGCGTTCATTACGATCTTGTCTATGGCCCGAATCCCCTTTCACTTGAAGGCGGTGCCGCGCCTTCGTTCA
>DATBDI010000181.1:0-8366 GCA_036270025.1 Candidatus Udaeobacter sp.
ACGCAGGATGTGCACAAGTCTTAAAAATCGCCCGCGGTAAGTCGAGGAAAAAATGCGAAAGTCTGACCTAAACCGCGCGCTGTCTTAGCTCGCCGACGTCGGCCGAGGCTGCGGCGTTGGCCGCGGCCTTGGAGTAGGAAACGGAGGCGGCTGCGGCTGCATTTCAAACGAACCGACATCAATCCGGCCATTGAACACTCGGCGATACCGGGGGCCGCGCTGATCGTAGAAGGGCGGTGGAGTAAAAGTCGGATCGCCGGTATCGATCGCCGGGCTGCCTGGCAACAGCGCATGAGTCGCTGTTCGCCCGCCATTATCCTGTAACGGGCCGAGCAGCGGATCCGTATTGATCTGATCGCCAGGTCCGGTCAAATAACCACCGCCGTTATCGCTGCTAATGTTGTAGCCCTGCGAGCTAACCGTGCCCCCATAGTTAATGATGTTGGCGCTATCTGCGTTGGCATTCAGGATGGTACTCCCAATCTCGATCGCACCGCCGCTGACAGAAACGCTGCCGTTATTGTCGGTAATTGTGCTGTTCATGATGAAGCCGTTGCCAACGTAAACACCGCCGTCAGAAAGGTTAGCATAGTTGCCGCGGAGAGTGGTGTTAGTCAACGTAAGCGTCCCGCCCGAGATGCCGCCGCCCCGACCGAACGGCTGGCCATCTGAGCCTGCCGGTCGAATTCAAATGTTGCGAGATCCTCCTGGTTAAGTCGAGCAAAACGCAGCAATGCCTCAATCCGCCTGCGCCTTCTGCGCCACGCCTGTTCGCAGAAAAACTTTGCCGCTGGGACAGAGCCGGAAGACTTCGCAGTTTGAGCAATCCGGCTTGCGCGCATAACACCGGCGCCGGCCGTGCCAGATCAGCCAGTGACTCCAATCCGTCCAGTGCTCGCGAGGCACGAGCTTCATCAGGTCCAGCTCGATTTTGACTGGATCCTTGTGTCTTGTCAGGCCAAGCCGCTGCGAGAGCCGGATTACGTGCGTGTCCACGACGATGCCTTCATCTTTGTGAAAGGCGTTGCCGAGCACCACGTTCGCAGTTTTGCGTCCGACGCCTGGCAAAGCGTACAGTTCCTCCATCGAGTCGGGAACTTTTCCGCTGTGTTTCTCGACGATTTCGCGCATCGCGCCGCGAATGCTTTTAGCCTTGTTGCGATAGAACCCAGTGGATTTGATCGCGTTCTCCAACTCAGGCAGCAGCGCGTCCGCGTAGCTTTTCACGGTCCGGTATTTCTTGAACAGCGCAGGCGTGACCATGTTGACCCGTTTGTCTGTGGATTGCGCCGAGAGAATTGTCGCTACGAGCAACTCAAGCGGGTTCCGAAAATCCAACTCGCAATGCGCGTCGGGATAAACTTTCGGCCAGATCTTCAGCAGTTGCCTTACTCGCTCACGCGCCGTCATCCTTGGTTCCGTCATGGCGCATTTAGGATTCGGCTTCGTGCAGCGCGATGCTCGCGCCGACCCACGTTTTATCGATGTTGAAATCGACGCCCATCATTTTGCCCTGGCTCATGCGCACCAGGTTGTTGACCAACGTTGGGTCGCGGTCGGTGTCCGGCCAGACAAACATCATCCGGATCTCGGCCTTCGATTTCTGGCCATGGACCGTCGGCACGAACGCCGCGTACTCGACCTTCTTTTGCAAGATCCATTCGTGCGGATTTTCTAACGCGGCGATTTTCTCGCGAGTCGGCTCCATGTCCACGCCGTGACCGGCAAACGAATAGAGCGGTTTCAGAACGTAATCATGGATCTTCTCATTCGCCGGAAAGTCGTCGGCGAAAAATGTCGCTGAGGTGTGATCTGTCTTCAGGAACGGCAGCGAATGCTTGCTGATCCGGAAGTACCAGTTGGGATGTCCCACCCAGGTAACATCGAGGTCATCCTGAAATCGAAACGATAGATTGAGATCCGCGCGCTGGCCGAGCTCATCAAATATTACGCGATTGTAAATTCGCTCGATGCGCACTTCCTGGCCATCGCGGTTATAAAACAATTTTCGACCGCGCTCTTTGATTTTCGTTACACAAACGGGGGGAATGCCGATCAATTTTTCCGTGGCCGCGAAATCCACTCGCGTCTTTTGCTTTTCGGGCTCGATCTCGAGCAAGACGACGCTTTGCGGCGGGGCATCTGCGACGATGGTCCGCCGCAAAATGTCGAGATAAGCCTCGTCTTTGATTCCGCCGAACGATGAAGTCCAATCGCGAGGAATTGCCGGGTACGCCTTCCGGATACAACTCAGCAACAACAACTGAAATCCGAACAGACTCGGAAACGCCTGCAACTCAATCAACCGCGGCACTAACTGTTCACCCTCGGCACAAATTGCGAAGTCGACCACGTAGAAATTCGGATGCGCCGATTGGTTTGGAACTTCCAATGATTTCGGAACTGCTGACTTGGCGTGCTGCGCGAACTCCGGCGTGCGCGTGGCGGCGACGATCTCGTTCGCGGCGCGCACAACTTCGTCCCTAAACTCGCGCGTCAGAAAAACGGGCGTTTCTGAAATCCGAAAATCCGCCGGCCACTTCTCGGTTTCATTCACGCAGCGTACCAGCGCGGCGTATTTGTCTTGAGTGAAATCGGCGTTGAAAGCGGCGCGAAGTTTCGGATCCACGTGACGATCCGTGGCGCTCTACTCGCCGTTTGCCTGCTCGACGATGGTGTTGATGTGGAGCGGACCAAGCACAACCGTCGTGCCGTGATCCGTGAATACAATCACGCAGTGGCCACGCGGATGGATGTGTGCTTGATCGCGCGAGGGAATCAAATATTCATGCCCATCTGATGTCCTGATCAAGAAAGGTGCGAAAGGCACCTTCTCGAGTCGTTCGCGCACATCAGCAATCATGCCTGCATTATATCAAAAATTTCCCACCACGCATGACCTGTTCGCCATCGAACCAGATATCGAATTCGCGGCCGACGCAGTCGATGTGTGTCTTCGAGGACCAGTTTGCGCCCGTGTGCTCGGCGTAGGGATGGCCAAAGGCGATGTGCACACCGGGAATTTTTTCATCCTGCAAAATATGTCCAATGATGTGAGTACAGGCAGTGTTGGTGCCGATGGCAAACTCGCCCACCCGATTGCTGTTTTCATCCATGCTCGTGTACGCCCGGAATTCGTCGCGCAAATCCTTGTTTTCGGAGCGCAGAGAACGGATGCGATTGTTTTCCACTTCGATGGTGAGCGGATTGGATTCCAGATCTCCGAAGCGCTCGCACAAATAGTCGCCGACGACGCCGTCCACCACAAACGTGCCGTTGGTGTTCATAGGCGCGGTGAAAATCTCGCCGCCGGGCAGGTTGCCCCACTTATCGCGAGTGATGAGGCCGCTGGTCTTGAGCCATCGCAGCTTTGGCGAAAGCTCGGCTTCGAATTCGGTGCCGTGCGGTGTTTTGCAGACGATGCGGCCTGCTTTGCGAGCGCGCTCCACCAACCGCTGACTCAGCTGGTCCACTTTTACGAAATCGGCGCGCATGCCTTCGAGCATGATCTGGCGATTGATGTTCACCATGTGGCCGTGCCGGATGTAACGGTTGTTCACCACGCTGGTCATTTGTGTGCGAGCAGTGAGCTCACCTGGTTGAGTCTGGGCAGCGAAAATTGAGACTTGAGAACGCGCCAGATCATCCAGAATTGTTTGGGGCATGAAGCTCAGCGGCCGTCTGGCGTGGTGCTCCAGCACAAACAGGCTGTATTCCGAACCGATTCGTTCCACTTCCGATTGCAGCGCTGCGGCGATCTCGCGAGTCGCAGTGTCGGTAATGATGGTGATTCGCTCATTCGGCTTCAACCGGAGACAAACCTCGACTGCGTTGTGCGCGCCAGGAATCAGGTCCGGGTCAATTCCATTGAGATAAACGCGCTCAGGCATATTGAAAGCGTTCAGAATTACGCTGAAATGTAATACAGGCAAATGTCTGCAGCACTATTTCGACAAATGACACGGTTAGCAGTTGTTCTTACGATGCTTGCGGTTGGCATCGCGCCGGCTTTGGCGCAACAAGAACAATTTTCTTCGCCGTTCGAGCTACCGAAGAATGACGCGGCGAACACGGAGGCGTTGGCGAACAAACTCGCGGCTCTTTCACCCAGAGTGGATCCTAATGAAGCGAAAGCGCTGGCGGAGTGCGCCTACGCGACTGTTACTCGGCTCAGGCGGGAGTACCGCATGTTTGGCACGCCGATCTTCAACAATTTTCTCGTGTATCATGGCCTGAGAAAGCGCGGGTACTGTTACCATTGGATGGCGGACCTGCTTGTTGCGCTGGATGCGCTGAAAATCAAGACTCTTGAGCTTCACTGGGGCGAGACATACGCCGGCACATGGCGCGAGAACAATTGCCTGGTGGTCACCGCAAAAGGGCAGTCATTCGATCGGGGAATCATGCTTGAGTCCTGGAGTCATCTTGGGCATCTCCGCTGGCGTGCCGTCTTCTCGGATGAGGATCGTTACGTAGAAAACAAAAAGTACGCGCAGCGCGTTCTGGACAGATCAGCAAACGCGAACACTCCGCGTTCTAATCATCACGTCGCGTTTCAGAAGAGCAGCGTCGCGAAGACGAAAGCCGTCGATTAGTGAAGGGCCGTCGATCGGGCCTACGTTTTCTTTCCTTTTAAGATTGGGAAAAATCTCCTGCTACTTTTTTTCTGGTGTCGACCGTCGTCGTTTCTATGATTCGTCGCGAATCGCTCTCATTAGGTTTACAAATGTGAGTGCCGCATCATGAGCAAGATTCAACGAGAAAACCCGCCGAAGAACAATCGGAAAGGTTTCGGCTCACCCACCAAAATCCTTTTGGCGCTCATCGGCCTGCTTCTTTCAGCAGGCGCGGCAGTCAGTGAAAATACAAGCGACTGGGTGACAGGATCGCCGCGAGAACCTATTCATATAAAAGCGTGGCCGGGCGGGAAAAAGGTCGCGGTGTGCTTCGTCTTCGATGTCGAGGTGTGGGGTTTTGGACACGGCCCTAATTTTCGGCCGGATATGACTGCGCGAGATCCGGATGTTGTTGATGAGGGCTTTCGTCAATACGCCATAGAATGGGGTGTCCCGCGGGTTGGGAGGCTCTTCAATGAAGAAGGGATGCCGCTGAGCATTGTCTTGAACGCGCTCTTTCCTGAGAAGTATCCCGAAGTTTGGAAAACACTTCGTTCCAGTGTGCCAAAGGCTCCCATTGTCGCGCATGGCATTAACAACTCGACCGACCAACTGCCGCTTGGACGCGGTCTGGATGCGCAGGAGGAATACATTCACCGCACGCTCGATCTCATTGAGAAAAATACCGGGGTGAGAACGCGTGGATGGTCCAGCCCCAGCGTGTATCCCAATGCCGATACGTTCAGAGCCAGTGCGGCCGAAGGTATCACCTATACTCTGGACGGCATGGACTCGGATGTCCTCTCTCGTCTCATCACCAAGTCAGGGCCGCTGGTTCTCGTTCCCTATCCGGTAATCACAGTTGATATGGGGCAACATCTGTCGCGTTTCAAAGAGCCAGGTGATATGGAGCGCTTATGGATCGACTATGTAACCGAACTGGCCCGCGAGGCTGAGACTCATCCCGAGCGTGATGCCACGGTCGTCGCAATCGGCATCCATCCCTTTGTGATCGGGACGCCCAGTGGCACGGCGGCGTTGCGCCGCGTTCTCGAGAATTTCAAAAACCAGAAGCTCGTCTGGGTCACGGACGTTGAAGCCGTAATGGCCGTTGCAAGCGCGAAGTAGGAGCTAAGTTCGGAAAAGCATCTCGGCTCGTCGCTTTCTGCACGCGGAGGAACGCGCGCGGCACCTATCGGCTAGTTCGTGGCAGCAAAAATTTTTCTTGCCACGTCTTTGTCCACTCTTTATAAGCGTGATTTTCTCCCCCCGGACAGATGGATCTAAACACGATCACCGAGGTTCGGCGTCCCGATAGCGCGGATGCAATCACAAAATGGGAAAATGGTTTTGCCTGGCTCGCCGGCGGGACGTGGCTCTTTTCGGAACCGCAGGTACACACCCACACACTCATTGATCTTGAGACGCTCAAGTGGCCCTCTCTTAAAGCATCGGACGATGGATTAGAGATTGCTGCTACTTGTCGGGTTGTCGAACTCGATCGGTTCGTGGAAAAAGCGCCAGCAGATTGGATTGCGGCGCCGCTTTTGCGCGAATGCTGTCGCTCGTTCCTGGCATCTTTTAAAATCTGGAATGAAGCGACTGTTGGCGGGAACATCTGCATGTCGCTCCCGGCAGGTCCGATGATTTCACTCACTGCAGCGCTTGAAGGCGTTTGCACACTTTGGCCGCGTCGTGGAAAGCCACACGACGTGCCGGTGGTTGAATTTGTCACTGGCAATCATGCCAACGTTCTCGCGCCCGGAGAGCTCCTGCGCAGCATGCACCTTCCAGCGAGCGCGCTGAAGAAGACTTTTGCGTTTCGACGCTTCACGTTGACGCATCTCGGGCGTTCCGAAGTGTTGCTGATCGGGACGCGCTCTCCGGAACAACAAAGCCTCCTTCTGACCATCACTGCTGCCACGCTCAGGCCGGTGCAGCTGCGCTTCGAAAGCGTCCCGACCGCGCGCGAGGTGAAAGAAGCGATCGACAATGCTGTGCCGTTCGACCTTTACCTCGACGACACGCATGGATCACCGGCGCACCGCCAGCATCTTACCTACTACTTCGCGGAACAAATCCGCCACGAGCTGTCCACTTAGGAATCGCCATGAGCTACAAAATCAACGGACAAACTTTCGACGCCGAGCCGCGGCCCGGCCAATGCCTGCGCACCTTCGTCCGTGATCTTGGATGGTTCGGCGTGAAAAAGGGGTGCGACGCAGGCGACTGTGGTGCGTGCACGGTCTGGCTTGACGGTAAACCGGTCCACAGCTGTCTCGTGCCAGCGTTTCGTGCGGAAGGACGCGAAGTTAAAACAATCGAAGGACTCGCCAGCAACGGTACGCTTCACCCGATGCAGCAGGCGTTCCTCAATGCGCAAGCGTTCCAGTGCGGGTTCTGCGCCGCGGGCATGATCATGACATCTGCGAGCCTTTCCGAGGAGGAGAAGAAAGACCTTCCGTTCCGTCTCAAGGGCAATCTTTGCCGGTGCACCGGTTACCACGCAATCGAGGATGCATTGGCGGGCGTCGGACACGTCGAACAAGATCGCGTCGGCCACGTCTGCGGCACTAGTCTGCAAAATCCGCTTGCCCATTCGATTGTTACCGGCACGGCCCGCTACACCGCTGATGTGAAGATGGATGGAATGCTCCATCTCAAGGTCCTGCGCTCGCCACATGCACACGCGAACATTATCGCGATCCGCACGGACAAGGCCCGTGCCCTTCCGGGTGTTCATGCGGTCTTCACGTGGGAGGACGTGCCACGGCGCCCTTACACGTCGGCCTTGCACGACGACTACCGCGTCGATCCCGATGACACATTCGTTCTGGACAAGGTCGCGCGTTTCGTAGGCCAGCGAGTGGCCGCGGTTGTCGCCGACACAGAAGGCATCGCCGAAGCGGCCTGCCGGCTTATCGAAGTGGATTACGAAATTCTTCCAGCGGTTTTCGATCCTGAAAAGGCGATGCAGCCGGGTGCGCCGGTGTTGCACCACAAGGATGCAGACTCCCGTATTCAGCGCCCGGGCAAGAACATCTTCGTCGAGATCGACAGCGAATATGGTGACGTCGAAAAGGGTTTCGCGGAAGCGGACGTGATTATCGATCGCACGTTCGTCAGCAACAAGATTCAGCACGCGCATCTCGAGACGCACCAGGCCATCGCCTACCAAAGCGAGGACGGGCGCATGCACGTGCGCACGAGCTCCCAGGCGCCCTTCCAAACCAAGGCCAAGCTCGTGTACCTCTTCGGAATGTATCCGGAGAAGGTTCACGTTTACACCGAGCGCGTCGGGGGTGGATTCGGAGGAAAGCAGGAGATGTTGTGCGAGGAATTGTGTGTGCTCGCCGCGTTGAAAACGGGGCGCCCGGTGAAATGGGAGTTTACGCGCGAGGAGGAATTCATCGGAGCCGTGTCGCGACATCCGATGAAGACGAGTTTGAAAGTCGGCGCGAAACGCGACGGCACGCTTACCGCCATAGAAATTCGCGTCGTATCGAATACCGGCGCCTACGGCAATCACGGCGGCGAAACGCTGGCCGCATCCCTCAGCCAATCGCTGCAAATTTATCGCTGCCCCAACATGAAGGGCAAAGGCTACGCAGTTTACACGAATATCGTACCCTCCGGAGCTTTTCGCGGTTATGGGTCGTCGCAAACGGTTTTTGCGGTGGAATCGGCGATGGGCGACCTCGCGCGCGAGCTCGGCATGAGCTTGATGGAATTGCAGCGGAAAAATGTCGT
>DATBDI010000182.1:0-10525 GCA_036270025.1 Candidatus Udaeobacter sp.
AAAAACGGATGCCGACCGCGCCTAACGCGCGGGCTCCGGCACAAAGGCGACGTCATCGATCTGCCATCGCCCAACCGGGTGTGAAATGGAGACGTTAACCTCCGCGCCTTGGGTTGGATACTGAATTCGCGCGTGGAAATTACCGTGTGGCTCGAAAAATTGCGACTGGAACGTGACGTCCCCCTGCACGTCGACGGCACCCACCGGCGGTCCAAGTTTCTCGATGCGGCTCATGAATTCCTGCTGGGCGGAAGGAGGAAATTGCATACGCGCCTCCGGGCTTAAATGCGAGCCAAAGAAATTGACGTCGCGCTGAACAGCGATGCGTTGAACCGCATCCTTTCCAAATGCCCGCCCCTCCCTCGCCATCGTTTGTTTGTTCGAATAGAGCCACCAATAACCGACCCCGCACAACACGAGTACGATTATAATGATGGCCAGAATTTGTCCTGATGAGTTTGAGCGCGGATTTCTCTTCATTCGTTTGTATCTAACATTTAATAACCGAAACCGAAACCTTTGATCACTTCGCCGCCACGGATTAGGGCGCCGTGTGTCTGTTTGCCAGTGTAAGCATTGAAACGATTTCGGGCATCGATCTTGAAATGAACAAGATATCCATAGAGATGCTGACCATCTTTGCCCAGATCTGCAGCCTTCGGCTCCTCTGTCCACTCAATCCGCGCGCTGTCGGGATCGATCAGTTGCGTGCTGAGCCATTTCGAGATGATCTCCTTGTAGTTCGTAGGATATGGCCCATACCGCTCCGCGTCTGCGGCCGGAGTTTGCGCGCCTAGATTCAAAACAGAATAAAAGGCCAAGAACGCGCAGGCCAGCAACACAGGCAATTTCACGGCCCATGTTCTACATAGGAGCCGAAGCTAGTCCAGCCTAATGAACATGCGGTTAGCGGCTGAGTTGCTTTTGAATCGAGCGTGACTAAGCACCAGATGTGATCAAGCGGTCGATTCTGGTCTTGCTCATTGCCGGGTTTCTGGTCGCGTTCGGTCCAGTTTTTGCGCAGGACAATGAGCCGACGGCTCGGTCGCAGTCGGTCGCTCAACACGCAGCGTCGTTCGATGCGGCTGCGGCGACGAGAGCGTGGCTGGCGAGCGTCCCCGCCGACAAGCGCCAGAAGTCAGATGCATATTTCGAAGGTGGATACTGGCTGCTTGTTTGGAACTTTCTGATCACAGTTGCCATTTCGATTTTCCTGCTCGGCTCACGCACCTCTGCGCGACTGCGCGATTTTGCTGAGCGCGTCACGGATTTTGAGAATGTCCACGTGGCGGTCTATGCGGTCGCCTACCTGCTTTTTTTCTATGCCTTGAGTTTTCCACTTATTCTGTACGAAAACTTTTTCCGCGAACATCAATATGGTCTGGCTACGCAGACGTTCTCTGGGTGGTTTCGCGACCAGTTGATCGGTCTCGGCCTCACAATCGCCGGAGGTACGTTATTAGTTGTCGTGCTCTATGCGGTGTTTCGCCGAGCGCCGCGGACGTGGTGGCTCTGGAACACGATAATAGCGGTGGGTTTCGCTTTCATTATCGGCTTGATCGCGCCGGTATACATCGAGCCGCTGTTCAATACGTACAAACCGCTGGCCAAACCGGAGATCAGCGAACCGATTCTTGCGATGGCGCGAGCGAATCAAATTCCTGTGAGACAAGTCTTCGAAGTCGATGCTTCACGCCAGACCACCCGCGTAAGCGCAAACGTAGCCGGTTTTCTCGGCACGACCCGGATAGCGCTTAATGACAATCTGCTTCAGCAGTGCAGCCTTCCTGAAATCCGCGCCGTGATGGCGCACGAGATGGGCCACTACGTTCTGAATCACGGCGCAAAGCTGTTGACCTATTTCGGAATTTTCGCCCTTATCGGATTCGCACTTGCGCGCGTTCTTTTCGGCCTGGCCATGCGGCGCTGGGGCGCAAGATGGGGCGTGCGGAGCATTTCCGATCCGGCCGGGCTACCGCTGCTGGTTTTGATTTTCAGCACGTTGGTTTTCATCGCCACACCGTTTATCAACACGGTCGTGCGGGTGACCGAACGAGAAGCTGATGCTTTCGGAATAAATACTTCTCGCGAACCCGATGGCATGGCGAAGATCGCGCTGAAACTCGGCGCATATCGCAAACTGGACCCCACGCCGCTTGAGGAGTTCATCTTTTACGATCATCCCAGCGGACGCGCCCGCATCCGCATGGCAATGGATTGGAAGGCAGCAAATTTGCCAGCCGGCGAGCAGGTGCTGCCGTAACAGCAAGTTCACCAGCGCCTGGCCGCCACTGCCTCTTTGGTAACGCGATGCGCTATGTCGTTTCGCGCGGGTGCTGTGAAGGCGCGGCTGCCGTGAAGGCGAATTTGCGTTTACGGATCAACATCAAATTCCGGATGTAAATCAGTGAGTTCGGCAGGTACGCGAGAATGCCTACGGGATCGCGCCGAAAAATGAAGTAGATGCACATGAGCGCGCTGCCGGCGATGCTCCAGTACCAGAAAGACACCGGGATAACGCTTTCACCCTGTCGTTCTGAAGCGACCCATTGCACCAGAAATCGCATCGAGAACAAAGCGTTTCCGATAAAACCCAAGACCATGAGGTAACTCCAGTCGAGTCCGAGGAATCGGTACTCTTTTCCAACCCAGGTGATAGCAATAATTGTGAGTATGTTCATAGGTAATTAACGGATTGGGCGATCGCAACGGATCGCGGGTGATTTCCAACTGGCGCTCACAGAACGTAGAGCTACCGCCGATAAAGGAAAAGCTAACTTATGATTGCGCCTTCAGCCGCGCGATCAATGTGTCGGCAATAGTGGCAGGTGTATCAGCGACCGCGATGCCTGCCGCTTTAAGCGCCTCGATCTTTCCCGCCGCAGTCCCCTTCCCTCCTGAAACAATCGCGCCGGCGTGACCCATCCGCCGTCCGGGTGGAGCTGTCATCCCGGCGATGAAGGCTGCTACTGGCTTTTTGCAGTTGTTTTTGATCCACTCGGCGGCTTCTTCTTCAGCGGCGCCGCCGATTTCGCCTATTAAAATCATCGCTTCTGTTCCGCTGTCCTCGTTGAATAGTTTCACGCAATCGAGATGCGACAGGCCGTGAATCGGATCGCCGCCGATGCCAATACAGGTTGATTGCCCGTAGCCTCGCGTGGTCAGTTGCCAAACTGCTTCGTATGTGAGCGTGCCAGAGCGTGAGATCACGCCTACGCTGCCGGGCTTATGAACGTACCCCGGCATGATGCCTATTTTGCATTGACCCGGAGTAATGATTCCCGGGCAGTTTGGACCGATCAGTCGTGTCTGCTTGGTGCGCATCAACGCTTTGACACGCATCATGTCCATCACTGGAATTCCTTCCGTGATGCAAACGACCAGCTCGACTCCAGCATCGACGGCTTCTAAAATCGAATCAGCAGCAGCAGCAGCGGGCACAAAAACCATCGAAGCGTTACAGCCAGTTTTTTGTCGTGCTTCCCACACGGTATCGAACACTGGCACCTTTTCGTCGAACATCTGGCCGCCCTTTCCGGGCGTGACGCCAGCGACAACGTTCGTGCCGTAATCCATGCACTGGCGCGTGTGAAACGCACCGGCGTTCCCAGTGATCCCCTGCACGACGAGTCGTGTGTTTTTGTCGACTAAGACAGACATGAGCGGACCGACGAATGACAAATACCGAATGCCAAATGCCGAAATAATGACGAACAACGAATGATCAAAGTCCTCAAAAATGGTTCAGATCTTAATTCGGGTTTCGTCATTTGGTCATTCCTCGACATTCGACATTCGTGCTTCGTCATTTTCTCTTGTGAATCACCAGCTTGTTTCCGTCGGGATCGCGAAATTGCGCCATCCAGCAAACCGGCGTCTCGAGTTTTTCGATATCGAAGGGGACTCCGCGGTCTTTTAACTTCGCGCACGCGTCATCGAAATCTTGCACCTCGAACGCGACGGTGGTTCCCTCGCGCGAAGGTTGCCACGCCGGGTGACAACCGACTCCGATCGTGGTCGGGCCAAGATCGTACTCGACCCAGGCGCCATCCATCTGTGTGCGCGCAGGCGTCAACTCCAGCGTCTCCTGATAGAATTTTCGCGCGCGTTCTTTGTCAGACACCGCAATGGCAACAAAGGCCACTTCATTCGTGATCATTTGCAGACTCCTTTCTCGTTTTCGGGTTTAAGTTTGTGAATTATGAGCTTGTTTCCGTCTGGATCTTGCACCACCGCCATGTGACAACACGGCGTTTCAAAAGGCTCAGCAGCGAATGGAACACCTTGATTTCTCAGCTGGTTAATCGCTTCGTCGAAGTTTTCCACCTCCAGCGCGGCACCTGTCCCTTGATCTGACGGCTTCCACTCCTCGCCGACGTTCGCAATCGCCAGCGTATTATCGCCGACTGCGTATTCGATCCATTTTCCGCCCATCATTTCGTCTGAAACCTGCAGGCCAAGAACGCCCTCATAAAACTTTCGCGCTCGCGGGACGTCAGTTACGGGAATTGCGACAAAACCGATTTCCTTGATTTTCATCCTGCGGGTTTCCTTTGTTGTTGTTCCAACCAATCTGTCATGGTGCGAATAATCTTTGAATCGAACGGCGCCTGTTTTCCCGCAAACGCGTCAGCCATGCTTAGGTAATGTTGCCCACCGTGGCCCATTTCCGGCACTTCGACGAAACGCGCTAATCCCGGGACGTTTGCGTTCACATATTGCGCGATCAGCTCCGAATCTTCGCGGCCCATGATCCAGTCGTACTGTCCGTGAAGAATCAAGGCCGGCACTTTCACTCGCGACCAGGCATCTGCGAGGTTCAGCTTCTGGAGATCTTGATAAAATTTCAGCGGTCGCCCGTATAGGTGTGTGTGATCTTTTCCCTCGGGCCAGACGTCCGCGAGCTCCGGCTTTTCTTTGAAAATTTCCGAAACGCTGCGGCCACTGATCAGCCAGTCATAGTAAACCGTGGTCGCACCTTTTATTCTGTCCGTGATTTCGCCGGGCGTTTTTTTCATCAGCGCGAAACGGCGCCGCTCGATGTCGAGCATATGCTCAAACCAGGTTTTGACCCAGCCGCCAATGGTGATGTAGCCGCGCACCTGCGCCTGTTCGGTCTCCGTCTCGGGGACCAGCGGCGCGAATCCGCCGCCGTTGCTGCTGCCGAAAATGTACACCTGATCTGAGTCGATGAAGTCGTAATTTTTCAGCGCGCGGAATGCGGCACGGTACCCGGCAAGCTCCGTGGTGAAATCGGTTTCCGAACAATCGCCCTCGCTGTCCCCGCAGCCCGGCTTATCAATCTTGAACAGGCAAAACCCAGGCGTCTGCGCCAGACCGCGCAAAATCAAACCCGTGGCATCTTTCGTGTCGGCCGGCGCTTCGACTGAGTCGCAACTCAGCCAACCGGCCAAAAAAATCACCGGCAGCTTTGCTTTCGTTTCGTGGGGCTTCGTGATGATCGCGCGCAGACGTTTGCCGTCTGGAGCCGTGACCGAATCGTAGATTACGTCGGCGTTTGGATACGATTCACGTGGTCCTTTGCCTTTGCGCGGAAGCTCTTCCGCCCGGGTCGTAACGGCGAGCATCGTTGCCACCGTAAGTATTAGTCTCGTTGTGACTTTACTTTTCGCGAAGCTCCAAATCCCAATTCCCAAATCCCAGGGAAATTCCCAATCGCCAAATTTCAAATAGGACATCCTGATCATTCGCTCTTCGAAATAATCGACGAAAAAATCAGCACTAACTCACGTGTCTCGGTTGCGAGTACATCACGAGCCGCCGTGCTGGTTTTGGGCAATCCAACATCTACCAGTCGGAGAAACAGGCGACTCTCCTTCGCTTCTTTGCGGCAGATTTTGACACGCAGTAGAAACTCCTTCTTGCTGAGGGCCTCATCGGCTTCAATCCAATTTGCAGCGACCGATCCCGAGGCGGGCACTAATTGCCGAACGTCTTCAGTATTACTGAGACTTCTTGGCAGCTGTTTAACGAATGCACGTACTGACTCTGCAAATCGGAAGGTTCGATCTTCAAGATCACGTCGTTTCGCGCCATCTTCCATTTTTGCTTTTTGGAATTTTACTTGGGATTTGGGGTTTGTGATTTGTGATTTGCGGTCACTGCGGCAGTGACCGCTTTTTGTGCCGCATCAGCGAGATCGTCCGCTGCGATCAGCGCGACGCCGCTTTCTTTTAACAACTGTTTGCCTTTCTCGACGTTCGTCCCCTCCAGACGAACGATCAATGGCACAGATAACCTGATGCTTTTTGCTGCGTTAATGATGCCTTGCGCAATGACGTCGACCTTCATGATCCCGCCGAAAATGTTGACGAGGATCGCTTTCACGTGTTTGTCGGCGATCAAAATTTTCAACGCTTCGGTCACCTGCTCTTCTGTCGCGCCGCCGCCCACATCGAGAAAGTTCGCCGGCTCGCCGCCGTAAAACTTGATTATGTCCATGGTCGCCATGGCCAGCCCCGCGCCGTTCACGAGGCAAGCAATGTTACCGTCCAGGCCGATGTAGTTCAGTCCGTGTTTTGACGCTTCGACTTCGCGCGGGTCTTCCTCAGCAACGTCGCGCATCGCTGCGATCTCCGGATGCCGGTACAGAGCGTTGTCGTCGAAGTTGAACTTGGCATCGAGCGCGAGGACTTCGCCTTTAGTCGTAAGCACCAGCGGATTGACTTCGACCATCGAGCAATCGAACGCCACAAACGTGCGATACAATCCTCCAAATAATTGCGATGCACTTTTGAGCTGCGAAGATTCGAATCCCAGTTGTTTCGCCAGTTTTCGTGTCTGGAATGGCTGCAGTCCAGCCAATGGATCAATCGGTTCGCGAAGAATTTTCTCCGGAGATTTTTCCGCAACTGCTTCGATCTCCACGCCGCCTTCTGTGCTGGCGACGATGATTGGCGCAGCCGTCGCGCGATCGACGAGCACAGCAAAGTAAATTTCGCGGGCGATATCCGCCGATTCAGCGACCAGCACTTTGTTCACGAGACGACCGGCCGTCCCCGTCTGGTGAGTGACGAGTATTTGGTCTAGCATTTTGGCCGTAACATCGCGCACTTCTTCGGGACTCTTCCGAACGTGCACGCCGCCTCTAAATCCGTTCTTGAAAGTGCCTTTGCCGCGGCCCCCGGCGTGGATTTGCGCTTTTACGACAACGTCAACGTCTCCAAGTTCGCGCGCGATTTGCTCTGCTTCGTCGAGCGTCGTCGCAACTCTCCCTCGTGTCGTGGCCACGTCGAATTTTTGCAGCAAGTCTTTGGCCTGATATTCGTGAATGTTCATTGCACTGACTCGCGAGCACTAAGCCGCGAAACCTCTGTGCGGCAACCGTTTTTTGATGTTGAACGGACGCTCAGGAAACGGTTCCGCCTTATGAATTTGGCTTGCCCGTTCAAAACCTTGCCGGATACGCTGACGAGCATGACAACTCATACCAAATTCTGTGGTCTATTGTTTGCCCTGCTCGTTCCCATCAGCTTTACAATCCAAGCCGCGACGCCCGAACAGGAGAAGGCGTTTACCGACAGTTACAAGAAAGCATTCGAAGGCAAAGACACGGCGACACTGGAATCGTTCCTCTATACCCAAGGCGCGGATGCACAGATTGTCGGTTTTTACAAAATGATGCAATCAGGGGAAGCCGGTGAGAAAATTTCCAGCATCGAGCTGGTTAATCTGACCGCTGAGGACGCGAAAAAAGCGGGCGCGCCGATGGAGTCACCCGGCGGAGGCAAGGTCTGCCTGACGCTTAAACCTACAAAGAAGCTCGTCATCAAGGTTGAGAAGAAAGACGCCAGCGGCAGCTCAACAAGCAGCTCCGGAAATTTCGTCGCTGAAAAGGACGGCAAATTTGTAATACCTGTCCCTGGGGCGTGTAAATAGGGAGAGACGATTGGAGCGCGAGCATTCTGCTCGCTCTGGCTGGTATGTTGCCAGCCAGCCGGCTACATAGCTCGTGATCTCGAGCGCAAAGTTCGTAGCTCTTGGAGTACGCGCACAGGGCATCCGGCAACATGCCGGATGATGCGAGCAACATGCTCGCGCTCCCCTTACTTTGGTTCCTCTGTAAAAAGGGTTCCCACCGTCCGCTGGTCCGCTGGACGCTCGAGCGAGTTAACAAAATTCCGGAACCGTTCAGAGAAGAGCTCAGGCCGAAGCGTCCAGTAAGAAGCGATACCTGGCGCGGCGATATAATGCCGGAGAAGCCCGTGCCAGCCGTCCCAGAGTTGTTTATCCATCAGCCCATAAACGTAATGAGAATGAATTGTCTCGAACGCTTTTAAGAACTGGTAGGTCGCGTGGAAAAATCGCGCCCGTTCTTCAACGGATAACGCACCGATATCCTCGAGGCCAACCCGCCAGATTCGTTCCAGTTCCGGATTGTCCATAAAAGGCTTGGTCACTTCGCGCATGGCTGTGGCGGCGGCGTCTTGCATAGCCACTCTGGCCACGCGCGTGCTTTGATGCACCTGGACCGCGAGATAAAGCACGGATAAGACAACGGCAAAGGAGCCTACCAATTGGGAGATTGCGCTAACCGCGTCCCAGTTCCAGTCCATCGTTCAGGTTATACCATGAGCCGCTCGTCGCCTCTACTGCGGCTCGTTAGCAACTTTGAGAACAACCTTGCCGCGGGTGTGGCCAGTTGCGACTTGCTCCTGCGCTTTCGCCGCCTCTGAAAGAGGGAACGTTTGAGAAACGACTACATTGATTTTCTTTTGCTCAATGTGGACCAATGGTCGCACGCTGTCGCCAAGACTACTGGCTCTTCGTAAAGGCGTGAAAGACAAGACGCCATTTGCGCTCCCGCTTCGCCCACACACTTGCGACGTTATAGGTGCCCGACGTGTCCTGCCCGCCGTGCGTGGCTTGCGTGGTCACTTTGTACGTTACGACTGCCATGTTGGGACTCGGGAGTGCTACTTTCATGTCCGCAAACGAGTTCTCACGCACGTCATATTTTGGCACGTCCGCGAGTTCGGCATCGACGTTTTTGAAGCCCTCTGGGTCGAGTCCAACAAATTCCGGCGCGAGATATTTCTTAAACGTCTCGACCTGTTTGTTCTTGAATGCTTCCGTGACAATTTTCTCCAAACGGACAATAGCCGCCTGCGTCTGTCGCGACTTCATCTGGCTGCCTGGAGTCGGTACAGCAAAACAAATCGAAACGCTGGTCGCCATCGCCATGCCATAAAGAATGACTTGTCGTTTCATAACTGAACCTAGACGCATGGGGGAATATTCGTCGACATTTTCCATTTGAAGTGTGAAACGTTTCTGGCTCCCCATGTGTTTCAAACGCCAGACGTGAGATTCACGGGGCTAGAGGCGGTTGGGGCGGCAGGTTCGATTGAGGCGACGAAGATGGTGACACAGGCGGAGCCGGCGACAATAGGGACGAAGATTCCAGTGGTATGAAGCTCGCCCAAACATCGTAATCCGGACCGAACTGCCGCAGAAACAACAGCGAGAAAGCGCGAAACAAAACAAATACCGGCAACAAAATCACTGTCCCAACATATGGAACCGCAGCGATGCAGCACGTTGCGCAGGTCGCAACGCATGCCACCATCACGCTGGCCACGCCCAAAGCAATCAGGAACAAACAGTACAACACGATTTCGCCGGGATGCGCGGCGATCAGAGAGGTAACGCTTCGAAACGCCTCGTACGCCCCGCAGCGGCGGCGGTACATGATGGGGATCATAAAGTTGGATATAAGCGCCCAGACGAGGACGACCAGCACGATGATGAACACCCAGGCGGCAATTACGACTAATACGTACGGTTCCAGGCGGTCCCGGTGCAGAGACAAGTAGTAACGGCCTCTAATTGCCAGGAAAATCAACGGCGCGGAAACCAGCGCCGCGAACATCAGCATGCAAAGCGCAGCTGCCAGCGAGAACAAAAAATAGCTATTGCCTTCCGTGCGAAACTCACGCCACGGTGCCGCGACCGCGCCACGATTCTTGACGATGCAGTCGATGAACATGAAACGTCCGCGCGCTCGCAGCCAGGCGAAAAGCACAACAAGAACGAGAACCAGAGCGATCAAAACGCAAATGCCTGTCACGAGAATCGAATGTGGAATTTGGCTGAGCGTATCGCTTAACTTCTGTATATTTTCGCGGCGGTTAGGCTGGTAATTGAAACCGCCGCCACCACCGGCACCCAGGTTCGCCAGCCACGCGGTGAAGCCGATGACGAACCATTTTTTTAGATCGAACGGCTGAAAGAGAATCTTTTTCATCAGCTCGAATGCTTCGCCGAACGGCTTGAAGATTTCGACTTTTGATCCGTTTCCGTTCATCTCTGGCTTGGTGGCAACCGGCGGCGATTGTAGGGCAACCGCATCGGTTGCCAAGCCAAACGGGGAGCAACCGAAGCGGGTGCCATACAGCTTCGGTCGCGATGACGTGGGCTGTAGCGTCCGCTGTCCTCAGCGGATGGGGGAGCGTGTCGCAGCAGATGCGCTGAGGACAGCGCACGCTACAGCACGCGCGGTTGT